>JBNGDQ010000005.1:0-27595 GCA_049975285.1 Thermoplasmatota archaeon | reverse complement strand
ATGTAAAAAAATAATAATATGTTAAAAATATTGCAAATATTATTTACATTAAAACAAAAAATATCAACTATTCGTCACGGGACGGGAGAAAGCGCCATCGGT
Organism: Thermoplasmatota archaeon; assembly: GCA_049975285.1. Taxonomy (GTDB): domain Archaea; phylum Thermoplasmatota; class E2; order UBA202; family DSCA01; genus CAZESS01. The sequence continues at coordinate 27,493 of JBNGDQ010000005.1, read as the reverse complement.
GGCCGCACTCTTCGCACTGAAGATACAGATGCTCCTCCGGTGCCAGGCTCTCCGTCGACCACGGAACCCGAACCACCATGACCACGTCAAGACTGCCGCACCGCGGGCAAGCACCACGCCGATCCATATCCACATACCGAACCGGCGATATATACCTTTATTCGCCATTTTCGCCGCGCGGGCGCGAACGCATGCGGTATCCAAAACGTTTAATCACGACAGGGCATTACCGGAGGCGATGAAAACCATTAAACTGGCTCGCTTCCCCAGGACGAAGCACATGGAGGGCGACGAGCCGGCCTGCATCGCGGCGGCGATAGAAAACGTGGTGCGATATCACGGCGGCAAGCTGTCACAGGAAGACATCCGCCGATGGTGCATCGATAGGCACGGCGGCATGGACGACGTCGACCTCGAGAAAACCAGGCAGATACTGGAGGAGAACTGCGACGACGACCTCGCCTACACGGTGATAGACAAGCGCACCTGCAATGCCATCAAATCGGAGGAGGATCTGCTGGGGCTCGCCAGACGGGCGATAGACCTCGACATTCCCGTCATCGTTGAAATGAACTTTCCGTCCTGCCTCTACCTGCCGTCGTACAGCACCGCCAGCGAGCGGTACGTGCTCACCATCCTCGGTGCCTCAGAAAACCATGTGATGATATGGGATACGAACCCCGGCGTCCTTTCGCTCCCCATCGTCGTATCCAAGGAGTGGATGGCGGATCACATGGTATCGCGTTGCACCAGCCTCTGGATCATCCCTCGGGAAAGAGAGAGTGACATCGAGGCGCTCTGCACGGAGTAGCTACCGCTCCAGCTCCCCCAGCACCATCTCGACGGCGCGAGGCACCGCTGCAGCAATGACCGGGCTCAGCTGCTCAGCCAGCTCGCATTCCCCTATTACGATACCGATGACCACGATGTCAGGCACCTCGTCGCTTATTTTTTTGAGGTATGACAGCGCCGTTCCGAAATCGATACCGTGCGGATGTGAATCCGCAGCAGACGTGAATGCATCGGCTGTCAGCCGGCGAACGTCTCCCTCCTCTGCGTTGCCATCACGAATCGAATCGATGATGATGGCACGGTCGTAGCCTGCAAGACGCTCCACTAGGGGAAGCCCACCTGTCATGGCCTCCTCTATGGTCACATCCGGGTCGTCCACCCGGCGGCGTAGCTGCTGCACGACGTGGAGGCCAACGGCGTCGTCGCCGCAGATAGGATTACCGACTCCGAGGATGATGGTTCGCACGAATCAGCAGCAGGGAGCATGCATAAAAACGTTTTGCGAGCGAACGATTTAAGAATAGCCGGCACATCCGCATACATATGGGAATCTTTGTACACGAGGACACCCGGCTCGTCGTCCAGGGCATCACCGGCGGGCAGGGTCGCACGCATACCAGGTTCATGCTCGACTACGGCACCGACATCGTCGCAGGCGTCACCCCGGGCAAGGGCGGCGACAGGGTACACGGAATACCTGTATACAACACGGTTCGGCAGGCCCGCGAGGAGACCGGAGCCAACACATCCATCATCTTCGTCCCAGCGCCGTTCGCCAGGGATGCAGCCATCGAGGCCATCGAGGCAGAGATGGACCCCGTGGTCATCATCACCGAGAGCATCCCCGTGCATGACAGCGCCGTGGTTATGCGTATCGCGGAGCAGCACGGCACCACGGTCATCGGCCCGAACACGCCGGGCATCATCACGCCAGGCGAGACGAAGGTCGGCATCATGCCCAACCACATCTTCGAGCCGGGCACTATCGGCCTGGTCTCACGCTCCGGCACGCTCACCTATGAGATCGTCAACGCCATCGTCCGCCACGGCTACGGCCAGTCGACCGCGCTCGGCCTCGGCGGCGACCCCATCGTCGGCCTGGACTTCATCGACGTCCTCCAGCAGTTCAACGACGACGAGGCAACGAAGGCCATCATCATGGTCGGCGAGATCGGCGGCTCAGCCGAGGAAAACGCCGCCGCGTATATAGAGGAGCGGGTGGACAAACCCGTCGTCGCCTACATCGCAGGGCGAACGGCTCCCAAGGGCAAACGGATGGGTCACGCCGGCGCCATCGTCTCCAAGAGCGGGACGGGCACCGCGGAGTCGAAGATGCAGGCACTCGAGCAGGCCGGCGTCCCCGTCGCACGGATGCCGACGGAGCTCGGCGAGCTGCTGGACAGGGAGCTGTAGCCATCAAGAAGCTGCCTTCTTGCTCTTAGCTGTGGCTGCACCATAAAAAAGAAAAGAAGAGAAAAAAGGCAACGACTCTTTACAGCTCTTTTTTGAGCTGCTCCAGGTTTTTCTGGACGTGTGTGGCGACATCGGCATGGATGCTGTTGCCCACCGAGTCCATGGTCACCAGGAACGGTCCGGCCTTGTTGACGCGGAACATCCAGAAGGCCTCGGGGATGCCCAGCTCGTCGAGGAAGTAGACGTCCTCGACTTTTTCTATCGCGTTGGCCATGAGGGCGCCTGCCCCGCCGGTGTACTGTGCATAGACGGCGCCGTGCTTTTCGAGGGCTTTGAGCGTCCGGTCGCCCATGCCGCCTTTGCCGATGATAATCCTGGTGCCGAAGCGCTCGATGAATTCGTCCTCGAATATCTCCATGCGGATGCTGGTCGTTGGGCCTGCGGAGACGACCTGCCATTCGCCGTCGACCTTGTGGATGGCGGGGCCGCAGTGGAACATCGCGTATTTGGAGGGATCGAAGGGTACCTCGCTGTCGTCGAGGGACAGGAGTTTTTCGTGGGCTGCATCTCTAGCGGTGAAGATGATGCCGGTGATGTAGAAGGCGTCGCCCGTGCGGAGCTGTTTGACCTCCTCGGGGTCTATCGGTGTCTCGAGGATCTTCATTGTGTCACCTCCACGGTTCCATCTGCGCTGACGTGCACCGTCATCTGCCGGTTGGCCCAGCATTGCGGCACGATGCCGACGGGAAATGATGCCGGATGGCGGTGTGCGTATTCTATCTTGACGTCCATGACGGTGGTGGCGCCGCCGACGCCCATGGGGCCGACGCCGAGCCGGTTGATTTTTTCCAGCAGTTCTTCTTCCATTGCTGCTACCTGCTGCTCGGGATGTCGTTCGCCGACCGGGCGGAGCAATGCTTTTTTGGCGAGTTCAAGGGCCAGGTCGGAGCCGCCGCCGAGTCCGATGCCGATGATAGTCGGGGGGCAGGCCTTGCCCTCCATGGCAGCCACGTGCTCGAGGACGATTTCTTTGACGCCTTTGAGGCCGCGTCCGGGGGTCATCATGACGAGTTTGCTCATGTTTTCGCTGCCGCCGCCCTTAGGGATGACGTGGATTGTAGCTTCGTTGCCGTCTATGATGTCCCAGTGGATGACGGGGACGTGGCGGCCGGTGTTATCGTTGCTGTTTTCATGGGTGATGGGGTCGACGGCGTTGGGGCGGAGGGGCACCTCTTTGGTGGCACGCCGGACCGCGCTGGTTATCGTTTCGCGGAGCTCTCCGAGCATGGGGAAGTCGCTGCCCGCCTGGATGAAAAACGTGGGGGTACCGGTGTCCTGGCAGATGGGTCTGCTTTCGCTGGTGCCGACGTCGATGTTTTCCAGGATGGCGGTGAGCTGTACCTTGGGTGCGTCGCTGCTCTCGGTGTCGACGGCCGCCCTGAGCCGCTCCTGTGTTTCAGGGGTGACGCTGGTGACGGCTCGCCGGATGGCTTCAACGAGTTCGTTTTCGAGGGAATTCTGGCTCATGTTATCAGCGCAGGAAGGCCGAGCAGCCATATAAATATTTGGCCAGTGGCGTGGCTGGATGCCCGCGGCGTGAATGAGCGGAGCAAAAAAAGAAATATTTATATATAATTAAGAATTTGCAGAAAAATTTCGTAAAAAAACCGTATTATTTAGATATATTGTTAAATTTGGAATATTATTTTAACCTTTTAACTAAATATGGCCGCATATATGCGTGAACACGTCACACGAATACTATTTATATCACCTTTGACATGAGGCAACACGTTTCCCAATCGCAACCGCATGAATACCATGAAAAAAGATGTTTTAGTCATCGGCGGAGGGATTACCGGCGTGCAGACAGCGCTGGATTTGGCCGATAAAGGATACGAGGTTGTCATCGTTGATCGGAAACCGTCCATCGGCGGCAACATGGTCAAGCTCGACAAAACGTTTCCCACCAACGACTGCTCCATCTGTATCTCGGCGCCCAAGATGGTGGAGACCAGCCGGCACGAAAACATCGAGCTGCTCACCTACTCCGAGGTCAAGGAGGTCAAGGGCAGCGCCGGCGGCTTCGACGTCACCATCTGGAAGCGCACGAAATATATCGACCCAACTGAGTGTACCGGATGCGGGGACTGCGAGGAGGCCTGTCCCGTGGAGGTGCCCAACGAGTTCGACGAGTCACTGTCCAGCCGGAAGGCCATCTACGTCGAGTATCCCCAGTCGGTACCGCTCACATACACCATTGACTACGAGAACTGTGTCGGATGCGGCGCCTGCGAGCGTGTCTGCGATGCCGGAGCCATCCAGTTCCTCGAGAAATCCGAGGAATATAAAATCGAGGTTGGCAGCATCGTCGTCGCGACCGGGTTCGAGATGATGGAGCCCGACGTCTGGCGCGAAGAATACGGCTACGGAGAATACGAGGACGTGCTCACGGCGCTGGAATACGAGCGCCTGCTCTCATCATCAGGACCGACCGAGGGCACGGTACGCAAGCCCTCTGATGGCAAGGAGCCGGAAAGCGTGGCCTGGATTCAGTGCGTAGGCTCCCGCTGCAAGCAGAAGGGTATGCCGTACTGCTCCAGGGTATGCTGCATGTACGCCACCAAGGAGGCATCTATCACTGTCGGTGATAATCCCGACATCAAGACATATATTCATTACATGGATTTGCGGGCGTATGGCAAGGACTTCCAGCAGTACTACGACCAGGCAAAGAAAAAAGGCGTCATCTATCTCCGGGGCAGGCCGTCCCGCGTGTACAAAACAAGAGAGGGCAAGCTGGCCATCGAATACGAGGATACGGAGCGCGGCGAGGTGACCACCAACGAGGTCGACATGGTCGTGCTCTCCGCGGCTATCGTCCCTGCCTCCGGCAATAAACAGCTCGCCGACATCCTGGGTGTCGAGCTCGACGAAAACGGCTTCTTCAAGTCACGAGACAGCCTGACGGCCCCGATGGAGTCAACCCGTGAGGGCATCTACCTGGCCGGCTGCTCCCAGTCACCCAAGGACATCCCGGACAGCGTCGCGCAGGGCAGCGGCGCCGCAGCCCGAGCGCTCATGCCCATCAAGGATCGCCCGCGAAAGGGAAAAAGAAAGAAGCCCGCGGAGCGCGATGTTTCAGGCGAGGAACCCCGTATCGGCGTGTTTGTCTGCCATTGCGGAAAGAACATCGCCAACTATCTGGACGTTCCCGGCGTCGCCGAGTCGGTGAAAAACATGCCGGGCGTGGTGCACGTCGATGATACCATGTTTGCCTGCTCCGAGGATGCACAGGCAAAAATCAAGGATGCCATCAAAGAACACGGGCTCAACAGAATCGTGGTGGCGGCCTGCTCGCCGCGTACCCATGCCGACCTGTTCCAGGATACCATGGAGGAAATGGGCTTGAACCGGTATCTGTTCGAAATGGCGAACATCCGCAACCAGTGCAGCTGGGTTCACAGTGATGATGCAGAACGGGCAACCGAGAAAGCAGTGTTGCTCACCAAGATGGCCGTGGCGAAGGCCGCCCGGCTGGCAGCGCTCCAGGAGCATGAAATCGACGTCGGCGACCACACGCTGGTGGTGGGCGGTGGCCCGGCCGGCATGCAGACCGCGCTGTCTCTCGCCCGGATTGGACAGCACGTCACCCTGGTGGAGCGCGAGGCGGAACTCGGCGGCAAGCTGCTCAGGCTCAACACGCTGTTTCCCACGGACATCGACGCCCGGGAGCTGGCCCAGCGGCTGACCCGCGACGTGATGGATGAACCAAACATAACCATCATGACATCAGCGGAGGTGGAGGATGTCGAAGGTTACATCGGCAACTATGAGATAACCATAAACGGCGAACGGCATCATTTTGACACCATCGTCCTGGCCACGGGTTTCCAGGAGATCGACCCCACCGGGTGGTACGGCTACGACGGCGAGCGCGTGCTGACGCAGCTTGAACTCGATGAGGCGCTCGCCCGGGATGCACTGGAGGAACCTGAAACCGTGGTCTTCATTAACTGCGTCGGCGCCATGGAAGAAGAGCGTCCCTGGTGTTGCCGTGTGGGCTGCGGCAACTCGCTGAAGAACGCCAAGGCCATCAAGGAGCGCTACCCGGATGCTGACGTTTACATTTTATACAAGGATTTACGCGTCTTCGGGAAGGACGAGGAGGAATATTACATGGAGGTCGAGGGCGAGGACGGCGTTATTTTTCTGCGTTATTCAACTGATGACAAGCCGACGGTGACGCGTGAGGGCAACCGGCTGCACGTCGCGGTGCACGACAATCTGCTCGACGACGACATCGAAATCGATGCAGACTACGTGGTTATGGCCATGCAACTGCAGGGTGATAGCAGTGCCGCGAGGCTCAAAAAGATGCTCAAGGTGTCGTCGGACCCGGCAGGCTTTTTCATGGAAGCCCATGCGAAGCTTCGGCCGCTCGAGTTTCCCTCTGAAGGTATCTACCTGGCCGGCGGGGCTCATTACCCGAAGAACGTGGCGGACATGTTCGCGCAGGCCGACGGCGCTGCATCGAAGGCCGCCATTCCCATGATGCGTGGGTATGCGAGAAGCGAGGGTATCATCGCCGAGGTCGACAGCGACGTCTGCTCCGGCTGCAAGATGTGTATCGCCGTCTGCCCCTACGGTGCCATCGACTTCAACGAGGAGGACGGCGTCGCCGAGGTGACTGACGTGCTGTGCAAGGGCTGCGGCTCCTGTGCCTCCGTCTGCCCGGTGGGCGCCATCACCCAGAAGGGCTACGAGGACGACCAGCTGACGGTCATGATAAAAACGGCGCTGCTCGAGGAGGTGGCCTGATGGCGGATTTTGAACCGCGCATCATCGCGTTTCTATGTAACTGGTGCAGCTACGCGGGCGCCGACCTGGCAGGCGTCAACCGGCAGCAGTATCCCCCCAACATTTTGAATATCAAGGTCATGTGTTCGTCGCGGGTGTCCCCGGAGCATGTCTTCGAGGCACTGCAGGACGGCGCCGACGGCGTGCTCATTGCGGGCTGCCATCCGGGCGACTGTCATTACATAGACGGCAACTATAAGACCGTGCGGAAGGTCGACCTGCTGCATCGGATGCTGGAGGACATGGGCATCAATCCCCGCCGGCTGCGCTTGGAATGGATTTCGTCGGCGGAGGGCGGCAAGTTCGCCGAGGTGATGCGGGAGATGACCGAGGACATCCGTGAGCTTGGTCCGCTTGACCTCGACGGCATCGAGGAGGTAATCAAATGAGCAAACCAAAGATTGGGTTTTACTGGTGCGGTGCCTGCGGCGGCTGCGAGGTCGCCGTTCTGGACATCGACGAGATGCTGCTGGACGTGGCTGAGCAGGCGGACATTGTGTTCTGGCCCTGCGCCATGGACCCCAAGTATGAAGACCTGGAGGCGATGGAGGACGACAGCATTGATTTCATGTTCATCAACGGCTCCATCCGGAACGAGGAAAACCGTGAGATGGTCAGGCTGCTGCGGCAAAAGGCGAAAAACATCGTGGCCTTTGGATCGTGCAGCAGCCTCGGCGGGCTCTTCGGACTCGGCAATCTCTATTCAAAGGAGCAGCTGCTGGATACGGCCTACCATACCAAATCGACCGACGGCGACGTCACACCGCAACGTGAAAGCCAAGTTGCGGAGGGCACGCTGGAGCTGCCGGAGCTGCTGCATCACGTAGTCCGGCTGGACGAGGTCATCGACGTTGACTTCTACATCCCGGGCTGCCCGCCATTGCCCAACCAGCTGGAGGAGGCATTCCCGGCGTTGCTCAGTGGCACGGCCGAGAAATACGATTTTATTTCTAAGAAGAGCGTCTGCGACGTCTGCCCCCTGGAGCGGGAGGAGAAGCGCATCGAGCGACTGCGGCCCATCCAGGAGGTCGACCTTGACCCTGAGAGATGCATCCTCGATCAGGGCGTACTCTGCATGGGTCCCGCCACGGCGGGCATGTGCGAGGCGGCCTGCCCCTCGGTGGGCTATCCCTGCATCGGCTGCAATGGCCCCGTCCGGGGTGTCAAGGATCAGGGAGCCCGGATGGCTTCCGCCCTTGCCTCAGTCATCGGTATCGAGGGCGAGGGACGTAAAACCGAGGAAGAAATCAGGGAGGCAATGGCGTCGGTGCTCGACCCCACGGGCGCCTTTTACCGGTTTTCGCTGCCCAGCAGCATGCTTCGCTACCGGCGAGGTGATCTCGATGACTGAAAAAATCACAATTGACCCGATAACCAGGCTGGAAGGCCACGGCAAGATAGAGATATTCCTCGATGAGGATCGAGAGGTCAAGAACGCCTACCTGCAGGTCCCTGAGTTCAAGGGCTTCGAGCAGTTCTGCCGCGGCCGGCGGGCAGAGGACATGCCCACCATCACCAGCCGCATCTGCGGCGTCTGCCCCGTCGCCCATCATCTGGCATCGACGAAGGCGCTCGACGCTGCCTTCGACGTGACGCCGCCCGAGCCGGCGGTGAAGCTCCGGGAACTGTTCTACAATGCCTACATCTACGCGGACCATCTGCTGCACTTCTATTATCTGGCCAGCCCTGACTTCATCGTCGGCGTCGATGCACCCCGGGAGACGCGCAACATCCTGGGCGTCATCGAAAAAGTGGGGCTCGACATCGGCCGGCAGGTCATCCGGCAGCGGGGCAACGGGCAGCGCATCATCCGCATGCTCGGCGGCAAGGCCGTGCATCCCTCCTTTGGTATCGCTGGTGGTGTCTCCAAGTCGCTCAGCGGCGAGGAGCGCACCGAGGTCGCCGAGCTGGCAGAGGGCATGGTCGACTTTGCATCGTTCAGCCTCGACGTTTTCAAGGAGCAGGTGCTCGCCAACTACGAGGACATCATCCGAGAGGACACGCTGGAAACATACAGCATGGGGCTCACCGAGGACGGCATGGTCAGTCATACCGGCGGCGTGGTCAACGTGGTCGACCCCAGCGGCAACGACTTTGCATCGTTCAGCGGCGCCGACTACATGGACGTCATCCGGGAGCACGTGGAGCCGTGGAGCTACATGAAGTTCCCCTATCTCAAGGAGGTCGGCTGGCAGGGCTTCACCGACGGGCCCGGCAGCGGCGTCTACCGCGTCGGTCCGCTCGGTCGTCTCAACGCGGCGCGGGGCATGAAGACGGAGCTGGCGCAGCAGCACTACAACGAGATGTATGAGACGCTCGGCCGCCCCGTCCATTCAACGCTGGCCTACCACTGGGCGCGCCTGATAGAGGTCATGCAGTCCGCAGAGCTCATCCGGCAGCTTGCACATGATGAAGCGCTGGAAAGCGACGACATCCGGGCGGCGGTCGGCGAGCCCGGCAGCGGCGTCGGCATCGTCGAAGCAGCACGGGGCACCCTCATCCATGACTACGATCTCGACGAGCAGGGCCTGATGAAAAACGTCAACCTCATCGTGGCAACGGTGCACAACGCCGCACCGATATCGATGAGCGTCCGGGATGCCGCCCGGAAATACGTGGACGGCGGCGACGTCAAGCCCGGCATGCTGAACAGCGTGGAGCGAGCATTCCGCGCCTACGACCCCTGCCTGGCGTGTGCGACGCATTCACTCACCGGCGAGACACCCCTCAAAATCAACATCTATGACGCGGACATGAACAGGATACGCGAGGTCAGCCAGAACCTGGGAGGTGGCCAATGAAGGTCAAACGCGGGCCGAAGGAGCGCGCCTTCATCGACAAGGTGGAGGAGCTCTCCGAGCAGTCAGTCAACGCCTGCATTCGGTGTGGCACCTGCTCCGCCGGGTGCCCGTTCGTCAAGGACATGGACGAACTCCCCGAGCGGATATTCAAGCGCATCATCCTGGGCGACCAGGAGGGCATCCTCAGGCAGAACACGATGTGGATATGCGCCGCCTGCTACACGTGCAGCGTGCGCTGCCCCCGGGACATCGACATCGCCAAGATCATGGAGGCCGTCCGGCAGATCGTGCTCAGGGACAACGTCGACATGGTGGACGTGGAGCACGTCGAACATATCAAGGACCTGCCACAGCTCGCCGTGGTGGGCTGCTTCAGGAAGGAGACGGGATAACATGGACGGCTACCTCTATTACCCGGGCTGCACCCTGAAGACCAAGGCATCAGACTACGAGGAGAGCGCCATGGCCGTCATGGAGGCCCTCGGAGCGCCGCTGGTGGAGATGGACAACTGGTACTGCTGCGGCGCCGTGCAGTCGCTCGCCGCTGATGACATCATGCACCAGATCGCGCCCATCCGGACGCTCATCTGCGCGCAGGAACAAGGCGAGCATGAAGTGGTGACGCTCTGCGACATGTGCTACAACGTCCTGAAGCGGGCCAACCTGTGGATGCGGGAGCATCCCGATGATTTGGATACGATGAACGAGTTCCTCGACGAGGACCCCGATTATGAGGGCAACGTCGAGGTCTACCATCTGTTCGAGATTCTCCGGGAGCGGAAAGAGGATATCAAAAAGCGGGTGCAGCACAAGCTCGAAGGGCTGACCGTTGCACCGTATTACGGCTGCATGCTGCTCCGGCCGAGCGAGGTCGCCATCGACGATACGGAGGACCCGAGCATCATGGAGGACCTGCTGGAAAGCATCGGCACCGACGTGCTCGACAACCCCAAGCGGACAGAGTGCTGCGGCTCCTATCATGTCGTGAATAGGCCGGACATCGTCGAGCGGCGCGTCAAAGAGCTTGTATCGCGGATGGCCGAGGAGGGCGCCGACGTCATCGCGCTGTCCTGCCCGCTCTGCCAGTTTAATCTTGATTACTTTCAGCGCTCAGTGGGATACGACGTCCCCGTCCTGTATCTCACCGAGCTCATGGCGCTGGCCTTCGGATTGGAGGCCGGCCTGCACAAGCATCGGGTTGACCCCGCCAGTATTTTAAAAGAACGAGGTGTATTGGAGAGATAATATGGGAGAAAAAGAAGAGCAGGAGATGATCGAGATATACGTGATGGGCAAAAAATACGAGGTGCCCAAGGGGCTCACCATCATGACCGCGCTGGAATACGCGGGCTACAAGTTCACCCGGGGCTGCGGCTGCCGCGGCGGGTTCTGCGGCGCCTGCGCCACGGTGTACCGGAAAAAAGACGACTACAAGCTCCACATGGACCTGGCCTGTCAGACCGCCGTGGAGGACGGCATGTATCTGGTGCAGCTGCCCTTCGTGCCGGCGGTGCGCGAGGAATACGACATCGAGGAGGTCGACCCGGCAGAGAATGACAACATCCTGCTGGAGTACTATCCAGCCATCGCCCGATGTGTATCCTGCAATACGTGCACCAAATCGTGCCCGCAGGAGCTCGAGGTCATGGACTTCGTGCAGGCCGCCCTGCGCGGCGACATCGAGCGCTGTGCTAAACTGTCGTTCGACTGCATCCAGTGTGGACTGTGCAGCATGCGCTGTCCCGCTGACATCAAGCATTATCATCTGGCGCAGCTGGCTCGCCGTATCTACGGCCGCTACCAGCAGGACAAGAGCGACACGCTGGAAAAACGCGTCGCCGAAATCGAGAAGGGCATATACGACGAGGAGCTGCAAAAACTGACGGAGATGGACGAGGAATCACTGAAAAAGTGCTACGAGAAGCGCGATATCACGGAGGGATAAATCATGAGTGAAGGCTACCCAGAGTATATGGAAAAATCAATCGAGAAGGTCGAGGCAACCAGGGCTAAGCGGGTTGAGGAGACCTATGAGCGGATGAACCTGGATGAGGCCGACGAGGTGCTCCACAACTATCACCCCGACTACCGCAAGGAGGGCAAACAGGAGATTCCCGTGGGTCCCAGCAAGGGCAAAAAGGCACCGACGGAGTTCGTGGAGCAGCTCCTGGCGGGAAGCCTCATCGAGCCCGGTGACGTCGACCTCGGCACCATCGACTACGACGTCGACATTCTCATCATCGGTGGAGGCGGAGCCGGCACCGTCGCGGCGCTGTGGGCCGTCATGGAGGGCATCAAGCCCGAAAACATTCTCATCGCGACGAAGCTCCGGCATGGCGATGCAAACAGCATGATGGCTCAGGGCGGCATCCAGGCCGCAGATAAGGAGGACGACTCGCCTGTCAGGCATTATCTCGATGCGATGGGCGGCGGGCATTTCACAAATGAGCCGGAACTGGTCAGGGCGCTGACCGTGGACGCCCCCGAGATAATCAAATGGCATGAAAAACTCGGGATCATGTACGACCGGGAGAAGGACGGCGACTTCGTGGAGCTGCCCGGCGGCGGGACCTCCCGCTTTCGCTTGCACGCGGCTGGCGACTACACCGGGCTGGAGCTGATGCGGGTCATCCGCGATGAGGCGCGCAACCTGGATATCCCGGTGCTCGAGTTCACGCCGGCCATCGAGCTGCTGAAGGACGACAACGGCAACGTGGCCGGAGCGCTACTCATGAACCTGGAGACCAACGAGTACTATGTCGTCCGGGCAAAATCAACGATCATGGCAACCGGTGGCTTCGGGCGCCTGCACATCCAGTCGTACCCGACGACCAATCATTACGGGGCGACGGCGGACGGCCTCATCATGGGCTACCGGGCAGGCGTGCCCCTGCGGGACATGGACTCCGTGCAGTATCATCCGACCGGCGCCGCCTACCCGGAGCAGATCGTGGGGTTGCTGGTCACGGAGAAAGTCCGGAGTCTGGGAGCCCAGCCGGTGAACAAGGATGGCGATCTCTTCGTCAATCCGCTGGAGCCCCGCGACGTCGAAGCCGCGGCCATCATCAGGGAATGCTACGGCCGGAACAACGGCGTGGAGACCCTGACCAGCATGAAGGGTGTCTGGCTTGACTCTCCGCTCATCGAGGAGAAAAAAGGCGCGGGCACCATCGAAAAAAGATTGCCCGCCATGGTCAGGCAGTACCAGCGGTTCGGCATCGACATCACCACAAAACCCATCCTGGTGTTTCCGACGCTGCACTACCAGAACGGTGGACTGGTCATCAACCCGGACGGCTCGACACCTGTCACGGGCCTATTCGCCGGCGGTGAGGTCAGCGGCGGCGTGCACGGCAAAAACCGGCTGATGGGCAACTCGCTGCTCGACTACAACGTGTTCGGCCGAAGGGCCGGCGTCGCCGCGGCGCGACACGCCAAGAAGGCCTCCGTTGGGAAGCTCACACTGGACCACATCACCACGTATGAAAAACAGCTCCGTGATGCAGGCGTTGACACCGGCCTGAAGGCGCCGATGCTGCTGCCCGAGTACCGCGGCAAAAAAGTGCTGGAGCGGCACCTCGATATCGAGGTGACCCTCTAGGGTGGGCCAGGATGATAGAAGTAAACGAGACATACTGCAAGGGCTGCAACCTCTGCATAGAGTTCTGCCCCCGGGACGCGCTGGAACCCGCCAAGGAAATCAACGAAAAAGGCGTCCATCCGCCCGTCGAAGTAGAAGGCAGATGCAACAACTGCCGTCTCTGCGAGCAGATATGCCCCGACTTTGCTATTGTCGTCATCGAGGACGAGGAGGAACAAGATGAATGAGGATTTCGAGCGAGCGAAAAAAGTCATCGGCGGAGCCAAGCAATTCATACATGGCGATACCGCTGTCTCATATGGCGCACTGCTGGCCGGCTGCCGGTTCTTCGGTGGCTACCCCATCACGCCTGCATCGGAGATAGCCGAGCAGATGTCACGGCTGCTGCCCAAGGTCGGCGGTACCTACATCCAGATGGAAGACGAGCTGGCGAGCATCGCCGCCGTCATCGGCTCATCGTGGACGGGCGCCAAGGCCATGACCGCCACCTCAGGGCCAGGCTTCTCATTGATGCAGGAAAACCTGGGCTTCGCCGCAATGTCAGAAACGCCATTGGTGCTGGTCAACGTGCAGCGCTCCGGCCCCTCGACGGGGCAGCCAACGCTGGGCGCCCAGGGCGACATGATGCAGGCTCGCTACGGCAGCCACGGGGACTACCACCCCATCGTTTTGTCACCGAATACCATCCAGGAGACCCTGGAGATGACCATCAAATGCTTTAACCTGGCGGAGGAATACCGCTGCCCGGTCTTTTTGATGATATGCGCTGACCTCGGCCACATGCGCGAGATGGTCGAGATACCCCAGCAGGTTGACCTATTCGAACGGAAAAAACCAAAGGTTCCCCGGGAGGAATACGTGCCGTTCGGCCAAGGCACCTACGGCAAGAAAAAAGTACCCGAGATGGCCATCTTCGGCACCGGCTACCATACGTATGTGACGGGGCTGACCCATGACGAGATGGGTTTCCCCGCCACCGACGACCAGGAAGACCATGACCGGCTGATACGGCGGCAGATAGAAAAAGTCACCGACGACCGGGAAGCGCTGACGGACATCGAACAGCGGAACATCGACGACGCAGACATCGCCATCGTGTCCTACGGCATCGCCAGCCGGAGCGCCCTGGAGGCCATGCGGAAGGCCCGGGAGCAGGGCAAAAAAGTCGGCTATTTCAGGCTCAAGACCATCTGGCCGTTTCCCAGCCACGCCATCGAGGAGCTGTCGCAGCAGATGGATAAAATCGTGGTGGCGGAGATGAACCTCGGCCAGATGTATCACAAAGTGAACGAGTATGCCAGCTGCGAGGTAACGCTGGCCAGCAAAATCGGCGGGGAGATCCATACCCCGAACGAAATCCTCGCGGAGGTGTGACCATGGAGCAGGCAAGCGTCGACGTGATAGACGGCAAAAAAATACAGGAGAAATATCTGCGGAAAGAAATGATGCCCACGATTTTCTGCGACGGCTGCGGCATCGGCAACGTGCTGGACTACACCCTCTGGGCCATCGAGCGCGAGGGCATCGACATGGACAATACTGTCTTCCTGTCAGGCATCGGCTGCTCCTCGCGGCTGCCCGGCTACGTTGACGTCGATGCATTGCATACCACGCACGGCCGGGCGCTGGCCTTCGCTACCGGCGTCAAGCTCACCAACCCGGATCTGCACGTCGTTGTTTTCACGGGGGATGGTGACGGCATCGGCATCGGCGGTAACCATTTCATCCATGCCTGCCGGCGTAATCTCGACGCGACGGTTATCTGCGTCAACAACTTCATCTACGGCATGACCGGTGGACAGGTGGCCCCGACGACCCCTGAGACCAAGAAGGCGACCACCGCTCCATATGGCAACATCGAGCCACCCTTCGACATGAGCAAGATGGCCATCGCCTCTGGCGCCTCCTACGTGGCCCGATGGCCGATAAACAAACCCTCGATGCCTATCAACTCCATCCGGGAGGGCCTCCGCAACCCGGGATTCAGCTTCATCGAAATGCTGTCGCCGTGCCCCACGGCCTATGGACGGCGGAACAAGTTCCGGAAGATAGACGAAATGTGGACATGGTACGCGGAGCACACGATGCTCATCGAGGACTACGAAATGATACAAAAATACGGCGGCGAGGAAGAAAAAACCCGGCTGCGGGACGTCATCACCATGGGCGTGCTCCACCGGGAGGAAAAACCCTCGCTGAGCCAGCGCCACAAGCATCTCATCGAAGAGGTGATGATAGAATGAGAATCAACCTCCGGCTGTGCGGCAAGGGCGGCCAGGGCATCATGCTCTCCGGCTACATCCTGGGGAAGGCAGCCAGCGTATTCCATGACTACAATGCAGTGCAGACGCAGAGCTACGGCCCGGAGGCCCGGGGTGGCGCCGCCCGCTCTGAGGTCATCATCGCCGACGAGGAGATAGGATACTGCGGCATCGAAGCCGCCGATGGCATGATGGTGCTGTCGCAGGAGGCCTACGACAAGTACAGCGACGACCTGAAGGAGGACTGCATCGTGGTCGCCGACCCCGATCTGGTGAAACGCATCGACCATGGCAACGTCGTGCCCGTTCCGGGAACGCGCATTGCCGAGGAGCTCGGTAACAAGATCGTGGCCAACATCGTCATGCTCGGCGCCTTCAATCAGGCCGGCGGCTACGTGCCCCCAAAGGCGCTGGAGCAGGCCGTCGAGGACAGCGTCCCCTCGCGCTTCACCGAGCTCAACCTCAAGGCGCTGCGGGAAGGCATCAAGCGGGCGCAGGAATAGCTTTTTCTCCGTTTTTTGTTTTTCATTTTTTAATAACGGTACCACAATAACTGGGCAGGAGTTGCACCACTCAACTATCCCACCGCGTAGTAACTATCCCGACCCGCATATCGACCCCGTGGCTGCCATATCTATTTATACAGTTGTTTCATCCAGATGTGAGGATACTATGCCTGAGAAAAAGGTCACCAAGGAGGAATTGTTGGAGAAAGCGAAGGAGCCCGCCCGGAAGGCCATGAAATGGCATCCGTTCTACCGGGGCAAAATCGAGGTGGCTCCCAAGGTTCAGATCAAGAGCTTCGATGACTTCGGCGTCTGGTACACGCCTGGCGTGGCTGAGCCCTGCCGGGACATCCATGCCAACCCGGAGAAGGTCTACGAGCACACGAACAAATGGAACAACGTCGCCGTGGTCAGCGACGGCAGCCGGGTGCTCGGCCTGGGCGACATCGGCCCCGAAGCAGGTCTGCCCGTCATGGAGGGCAAGGGTCTCCTGTTCAAGTACCTGGGCGGCGTCGATGCCTTCCCCATATGCCTAGACGCTCACGAGCCGGAGGACATCGTGCAGGCGACCAAGTGGATTGCCCCCTCATTCGGCGGCATCAACCTGGAAGATATCTCGAAGCCAAAGTGCTTCTATATCCTGGAGCGGCTGCGGGAGGAGCTCGACATCCCCGTCTGGCATGACGACCAGCAGGGCACCGCGGCCATCACGCTGGCTGGCATCATCAACGGCCTCAAGGTCGCCGGCAAAAAGCTCGACGAAGCACATATCGGACTCATAGGCGCAGGGGCGGCCAACCTCTGCCTAGCCCGGACGCTGCTCAAGGCGGGGGTACCGGCGGAGCACCTCTGGCTGGCCGACTCGACAGGGCTGCTCCACCCGGGGCGGGACGACCTCAGCCCGGAGGATGACCCAGAAAAATACAAGTTCGCACAGCAGACCAACCTCGAGCAGCAGGAGGGCGGACTCCCCGAGCTCATCGCTGGCAAGGACGTGGTTGCCGCGGCATCCAGGCCGGGTCCGGATACCATCAAAAAGGAATGGCTCCGGCACATGAACGACGATGCAATCCTCTTCGCCATGGCAAATCCCATCCCGGAGATATGGCCCTGGGAGGCAAAGGAAGCCGGCGTCCGCATGGTGGGCACCGGCCGCTCGGATTTTCCCAATCAGGTCAACAACTCCATCGGGTTCCCCGGTATCTTCCGCGGCGCCCTCGACGTCCGCGCCAGGACGATATCCGACGAGATGCACATCGAGGCCGCATATGCCATCGCCGAGGTGGCCGAGGAGGCAGGACTCGACGAGGAGCGCCTAGTACCCACGATGGATGACACCGAAGTCTACATCCGGCAGGCTGTTCGCGTTGCCCTCAAAGCCATCGAGCAAGGCCTTGCCCGGGTAAAGCTCAGCGAGCAGGAACTCCGAGAGACCGCTGAGACTATCATCATGGCCAGCCGCGAGAAAACGCAGCACATGATGGAGGCTGGCTACATCGAGGATGCCCCGCCGCTCTGAGGCAACGATGAAGCTCCAGGAATACCAGGCCACAGACATATTTAGGCAGGCAGGCATCCCGGTCGCCGAGGGCTACCTCGTCACGTCACCCGACGAGATACGGGATGTCACCCGGCCAGTGGTGCTCAAGGCACAGGTTCGCGTGGGAAAGCGCGGCAAGCATGGCGGCATTCTGTTCGCCGAGACCCGGCAGGAGGCTATAGAGAAAACAGGACAGCTCCTCGACATGCAGATCCGGGGGCTCGACGTCGACGAGGTCTTGGTCGCCGAGAAGGCCGAAGTACAACGGGAGTACTACGTGGGCATGGTCATGGACCGCCAGACGAAGCGGCCGGTGCTCATCATGACCAGTGAAGGCGGCATGGACATCGAAGAGGTCGCCTCTGAGCATCCCGACCGCATCGCCAAGCATCCCGTAGACCCCTTCCTGGGACTGCGGCGCTATGAGGCACTATACCTGGCTGAAAAGATCGGGCTTGAAGACGACGAATTGAAACAGATGGCGGACATCGCCGTGAAACTCTACAATGCCTTCGATGCATACGACGGCGAGCTCGCCGAGATAAACCCGCTCGTCGTGACGCCCGACGGGCTGCTCGCCATCGACGCCGTGTTCAACATCGACGACAACGCATGCTACCGCCAGGACTTCGACCGGGAGAAAAGCCCGCTGGTCACCGATCGGGAGAAGAGAGCCAGCGAGTACGGCCTCGCCTATGTCGACCTTGACGGCGAGGTAGCCATCGTTGGCTGCGGCGCCGGGCTGGTCATGGCAACCCTGGATGCCGTCGCAGAGTACGGCGGCCGACCAGCGTGTTTCCTCGACCTGGGCGGCGGCGCCACCGCCGAGGATACCCGCCACGCTTTGGAGATCGTCCAGATGAAGGACTCCGTCGCCACGATATACCTGAATATCTTCGGGGGCATCACCCAGTGTGACAAGATCGCGGAGGGCATCATCGAAGCCTCGCCGGAGAAGCCGACGGTCATTCGGATGCTGGGCACCAACGAGGAACAGGGAAAGGAGATGCTCCGCCGGGCGGGCTACGAGGTCGTCGACGACATGACTGAGGGCGCCAGGAAAGCCGTCGAGTTGCTCGGCTAGGCTTTTACCTCCCTTTTCCAATTTTTGTTTACTCGAATAGGATTAAATAAAAGAGTGGACCGGACGGGATTTTCAAGTGCAGCATCCATTGGCACCGCTGTTTTTGAACCCGTGGCCTCTTCCTTGCGAAGGAAGCGATCTTCCACTGATCTACCGGCCCATCTGCATCTGGAAAGAGCAGCCCCCATTTTAAATTTGCCCCATCCAGCAGCTATATGAATGACCATCGATATGTAACGTGATGGCTCGCTATGGCTCGGAGTACCCGGAGCCTCCGTGGGTGTACTCTCCACAGGCCGTCGAGGACTGGCTGGAGGCCACCGCCCCTGGCACCACGGTACGTGAATCCAAGGGAGAAAAGCGTGACGAATACGTGGAAGACGTGGAGCTCGCGTTCGACCTCGATGTTGAAAAAACGAAGGTTACCGTGGCGAATGCACTCCTCGCCTGGTTGCAGGCGCATCTTGGGCTTGCTTCCATCGAGGAGGACTTCGAAGTGCTACCCACCGCAGAGTTATTGCTACGGGCGCTCCATCATGCAAAGTTCTCCAACGTGCTCTCCGTTCGGCTGGACGGCACATCCTTATATGAGCATCCAGAGGAAGAGTTCGATATCACCGCGGTGGTCGAACAACTGGCGGAGCGGAGTCACGCCGTGCGGCAGGCAACCGAAGTCGAGATACAAGCGCGGCTGGATCGGGTGCACGTCTGCACCGCTGTCGTACATATCAGGCGGATACATCCCCAGCGCGTGCACGCCATTCATGTCCGGTTTGAGGGAAAAATGCTTGAACGGCTGCTGCACGCGTTTCTGAATTATCTACAGGAGCACTTGGAGCTCGAGATAACAGAAGGATAGTTATTCCACCGTGACGTGGGAGATGCCCTGCTCGTCCTCGTAGGTGCGGATGACGTGCTCCATGCTGTCCTTGATTTCCTCGATGTGCGTGATGAGCAACACTTGCTGGAATTGATTGGAGAGCTCCCGGAGGGTGTTCAGGACGTTGGTGCGGCGCTCCCGGTCCTGCGACCCAAAGATCTCGTCGAGGACGATGAAGTGGAAGTCGACGCCACCGGATCGTTCAGCGATGACCTGCGAGATGGCCAGCCGGAGGGAGAGATTAGCCAGGTCTTCCTCGCCGCCGGAGAACCGCTCGATGCCGAACTGTTCACCCTCGTCGTAGATGTATATGTCGTAGTTGTCGTCGACCTCTATCTGGCTGTATTTACCGGCGGTGAAGACAGTAAAGAAATGCGAGGCGTAGTGTGACAGCATGGGCCCGATGCGCGAGATAAGATAATGCTTGAATTCGTTGAGGAGCCCTGAATCGCGGGGGCCGGCCAGACGTTCAAGCTGCCGGATCGTTTTGCGATGCGTTTCGATGTCCTCCCGTTTTTCTTTCTGCTCGGCGATCTCTTCCTCGAGATGCTGTATTTGGCTGGCTGCCTGTTCCTGCCGGGCGGTGAGCTGTATCCGCTGCTCTCGTTTCTGCTGGAGCTGCTCTCGTTTCTGTTCATATGTTTCCTCGAGCTGCTGGTAGCGCTCCCGGTCGAAGTCGAGCTGCTCGATGTCCCTGGTGAGCTGCTGGAGCTGCTGTTCGGCCTGCTCGATGTCCTCAGTGAGCTGCTGGAGCTGCGTGTCGAGCTCGTCGAGGCGTTTGACTTCACTGCGGAGCCCGATGACTGTTTCCCGGGTTGACTCCAATTCTTCTAGCTCCTCAGCGATCTTTATGTATTGTTCTTCGTCGAATGCGACCTCGCCGAGTTCTTTGATACGCTCCTGTTTTTCCTGTAGTTTCTCCCGTTTTTCCGTTATCTGTTCCTTAAGGTGGCGGTTTCGCTGTGCTTTTTCTTTGAGTTTTTCATGCTGTTGCTCGATCTGCTGCTTTTTGTCCGTGAGCTGCTGCCGTCGCTCGTCGAGCTGCCGTAGCTGCTGGTCCAGTTCGTCTCTATGCTCCTCCAGCGAGCTGATCTTGTCCTGCCACGTCGCGGCTTTTTCCTCGTAGTCGTGCAGTATCTCCTCGTAGCTCTCGCCGAGGGGGCGGCCGCAGGTCGGGCAGTCGCTTTCGGGTCCCCGCTGCTCGATGGTCCGGCGGTGTTCCTGTACCTCGTCCAGCTTGTCGCGGGCTGAGGCGAGTTTTGTCTCGGTGACCTTCCGGGAGCTAGCCGCCTCGTTTTTCTGCTCAGTTGTTTCCTCCAGTTTCTGCCTGGTTTCCTGCAGCGCTCGTTCTATGGTTTCTTTTTCCTCCAGTGATTGCTTGAGTGCTGCCGCGTTTTCTTCCAGTTGCTCGATGTCTTGTCTGAGCTCTGCCATGTCATCCTGCAACTGTTTTTGTGTCTGGTAGCGGTCGCGCTGCTGCTCCATGTCCTCCTTTTTTTCCGTGAGCTCATCGTAGCGTTCCATCTGTGGCTGGAGTTCCCTGAGGCGCTGTTGTTTCTCTTGCAGCTGCTGTCGCTCCTGCTTTTTTTCCTCGAGTTGCTGCCGCTTTGACTGCAGGCGTTCCTCCACCGTGCTTTTCTGTCTCTGCAGCTCGTTGTATCGCTCGTGCTTCTGTTTTTCCGCATCTCGCTGTTTTTCGAGCTGGTTGACCCGGCTGGTGAGCGAGGAGAGCGCACTGATGGTCTCCTTGATTCGACCGTCGAGCTCCGCCTTCTCCGCCTTGTGGTGCTCTCGTTTTTCCTTCAGTTCATCGATGTCCTTGAGCGCGGAGCGGAGCGCCTCGACGAGCTGGCGTTTGTCGCGCTTATCCTGCCGGACCTGCTTGACTGCCTCCTCGATTGCATCGATGCCCAGCATCCGGAGCATGCTTCGCTTCCGCTCGCCGGGGGTCTTGCTGGACAGCGCGTTGATTTCTTTCTGCCGGGCGACCAGCGACGTATAGAAGGCGTCGTGGTCCATACCCAGTTTTTTTTCCATAAGCTCGGTGGCTCCGCTTGCAGATGACGCGGAGACAAGGCCGTTGACCTTGACCGTGGCATCAGTGGACAGCGAGCTGCCCGTCATGATGCGGGTTACCTCGTACTCGTCGTCGCCCAGCGTAAACGTGAGGGTAACGTAGCATTCCTCGGCTGGCGCGGCATCCTGGCGCTTGATGTCCTCCTTGTTTGTCCGGGCAACCCGGCTGCCGTAGAGCGCCCAGCCGACGGCCTCGATGATGGTGGACTTGCCGGTGCCGTTGTTGCCGATGATGGCCGTGATGCCATCCGGCAGGGAGAGCTCCGTGTGGTTGAACTTGCGGTAATTGTGCAGCACGATACGGTGGAGCTTCACTCGCTCACCTCCGCCAGGTATGAAAGAGCGAGATCCCGCAGCTCCTCTTTGTCGTCTTCGACTGCGACGTTGGCCATATATTGCTTCCATTCCTCGGCGAGGGAGCCCAGGCGCCCCTGTTTGATGAGCTCCTGCTCCGCCTCCGCCATGTCGTAGGAGAGATCGAAGTGCAGCGCCTCCGAGGCTGCCTCCCTGATGGCATGGAAGTCGAGGCTCCGGTATTCGGGGCGGCTGATGCCGCGGAGGACGACGCGGATGATGCATCCCCTCTCGATGCTGCCATGCAGAGTGTCGATGACCTCCCGGGTTATCTCGTTTGCATCGCGGCTGCTGCAGTCGATGACACCGGCATCTATCATGGGCCTCGTTTCAACGGGGATGTATCTCACCTCGCCAGTATCTGTGTCGACCTCCAGCATGCCCTTGTCTTCGCCGGCCTCGCTGAACGATAGATGCTCGACGGAGCCCGCATACCATGCATTGTCCGTTACCTTTGTCTGCCGGTGGTAGTGACCAAGAGCGATGTAGTCCGCCTCCGGTGGCAGCGATCCAGTGGGGACGACCTGCTCGTTGAAGTCACCGGTCCGGAATTCCTTGATACCGGACACGCCGACGTGCAGCATGAAGAGGTTGAAGCATCCATCGACAGGCGTGAACTGCACGAGATTGTCCCGCAGCGCATCACCGGTACTGCAGTGCGGGATGCAGTGCACCGCGACGTCGTCAAACCGGTACTGCTCGTATTGCCCCCGGTAGACAGGATACACATTGTCGAGATGCTCGAACACCCGGAAGACACTGCCCGTCTCACGGAGCTTCGGCGTCTCATGGTTACCGGAGATGAGCACTAGAGGGATGCCCGCCTTCGACAGCCTGATAAGCTGCTGCAGAGCGACGTTCAGCGCCCGGTTGGTCGGCCGCACCGTGTCGAATAGGTCGCCGCCGTGGACGACCAGGTCAGGTTCTGATTCGATTGCGTAGTCGATGCAGCGGCGGAACGCATCGTAGACGTCCACCTCCCGCTGGTTGAGTCCATTCTCCGCGGTCTTGTAGTAGGCAGAGTAGCCGAGGTGAGTGTCCGCCATGTGGAGAATATGCATCCATGTTGGCAATGCACGGACCGTTATAAGGATTTTCGACGGCGGAAACGATTTGTATGCCTGACAGATGCATATCCATGCGTATTTCCCGTCTTACCGTCGACGGCGTCATCATTTCCGATGGAAAGCTGTTGCTCATCCGCCGCGGCAATCCACCATTCAAGGATGCCTGGGCGCTCCCTGGTGGCTTCGTGGACTACGGGGAGACCGTCGAGGCAGCCGTACGGCGAGAAGTCAAGGAGGAGACTGGTCTGACAACATCCATCCAGCAACTCGTTGGCGTGTACTCTGATCCACATCGTGACCCTCGGGGGCATACCGTCTCCGTCGTATTTTTGCTTGCCGTGGAGAGCGGCACCCCGGAGGGCGGCGATGATGCCGTGGAGGCAGGCTGGTTTTCGCTGGACGAGCTGCCGGAGCTGGCCTTCGACCATGCAAAGATTATAAACGACGCGCTGGCTTTACACCATGGAATGCAAACAGGATGACAACCTCGAACGATGCAACTGCTCCTATCCGGGGTGCAGCCGCAAGGGAAAATGCTGCGACTGCCTGCACTATCACTGGCAAAATCGGGAGCTGCCCGCCTGCCTGTTCCCCGACGACGTCGAGAAAACCTATGACCGATCGCTGGAGCGTTTCATCGAGATATACAGCTAGAGTGGCACGCGTCGACCGGACGGCGCCCGTTTCCGGCGGCCGAAGTCATCGACGGTCGCCAGCACATCACCAGGGAATACGGGTCCATCCCGGCAGACGTGCATTCCATCGATGGCACATGCATCGCAGATACCAATGCCGCATTTCATGTACCGCTCCAGGCTTGCCTGCATCGCCATGTCGTGTTGCAGTGACCAGTCCAGGACTTTTTTCATCATGGGCTCCGGCCCGCAGGTGTAGACCACGTGGCACTGCAGGGCGTCATCGAGCAGGTCGGTGACGAAACCGTGATGGCCGCGTGAGCCATCGTCCGTCGCTACATAGAGGTCGGCGCTTTCAGCGATTTCTTTCGGGAAGAGTAGCCGGTCGGTGGTCTGCGCCCCGAGGAGCACCGTGGCGCTGTCGCTGCGTTGTATCAACGGCAGGAGCGGGACTGCACCGGTCCCGCCGGCAACAAAGAGATGCTCGGTGCCGTGCAGCGTGAACCCCTGGCCGTAGGGTCCCCGGATACCGATTCTGTCGCCGGGCTGCATCTCACATAACGCCTGGGTTGCATCGCCCTTCGCCTCGACGGTGATCGCCTGCCTCGCTCCGATGACGGAGAGCGACATGGGTATCTCGTCGATGCCGGGAATCCATACCATGACGAACTGCCCGGGCTGCGCATCGCTGCACTGGCTGTCGGAAAAATAGAAGGTCCTATGCCGGGGCGTGTTGTCCTCTATGGTCTCGATGGCATGGATACGCGGAGCCATGGGTATGCAATGCAGCGCGGCTACATATTGATTGCTGTTTTTATGGTCCCTCAGATGAGAGGAAGCCAGTATGTTACTGTTTCCGGTAATAAAACAGCAAAAACAGGTAGACAGCGCCGGCGAAGAAGATGCTCAGGCCAAGCCCGATAGCGAGGTTTCCTGCTGCGAACGCGAAGCTCCAGATTGTCCACACGATGGCTATACCGAGGAACATAATGGCAGCCCACTGGTATACAGACAGCTCCCGCTCCATAACAGAAAACCACGATGGATATTTATGATGCACGCCGGAGTCTACCTGAACAATGCTTCATACTCGGCAACGACGTCATCGACGAAGCGCTGCATGCCCTCCATGCTCTTGTAATGGGTGAGCATCTCCTCGATGACAGTGAAGGGCAGCGTGGCGATATCGACGCCCATCTCCGCCACTTCACGGGCCTGCCGGGCGTTGCGGATGCTGGCCGCGATTATCTCGGTGTCAAAAGCATAGGCTGCATAGATGGCTATGATGCTCGCGGTGAGCTCCACGCCGCTGTAGATGCCGTTGTCATGCAGGCCACTACCTTGGATGCTAGTGTATAGTTCGCCAGGATCGCCGTTCCATGCCTCGGTGGCGAGATGCTCCTCTATGGTCTGCAGCAGCCATGCATCATGGTAGTCGCCTTTATCGAAGTCTACGCCCAGCTGCTTCCGGATGTAGTCGTCGATGCGGCCGAGGAACGGGCTGGCATAGGTGGCACCGGCCTTGGCAGCCATGAGCGCCTGCTCCGGCGTCATGACCAGCGTTGCATTCGTAGGAATGTCCTCCTCGGCGAGCTGGCGGATGGCCTGCAAGCCTTCGACGTTGCTGTCACCGTCCTGCATGGCAGTGTTGACGGGGACCTTGACGACGACGTTGTCGTTGACCGGATTGAACATGTCATAGAGCGTCTCCGCCTCCATGACGATGTCGTCAGCCGTGACGCCCTTGACTTCGAGGCTGACCGGTCCATCCACGGTGCTGCATATCTCCTGGATGTAGGCCTCCATGTCGACGTCGCCGTGCTTCGCCACGGCTTTCTTGATGAGTGACGGATTGGTGGTCACGCCGTCGACGATGCCCCACGAGCACGCCTCGCGTATCTCGTCCAGGTCGGCGGTATCGATAAAGATTTTCATGGTATCCGTCAATGAGCTCAGGGTATATAGCCCTTTTTCCATCAAGGGAATATATAACTAGAGAAAATTTCGCTCAGGTAGGGATGAGAACCCGCTTGTACAGCCTGACTTCGCCATGTGGTCTTTTTCACGCTAACAGAGTGCCATTGCACAATTTGCCAATGACGGTTTTACGGCATGTCACCACCGCATTGGCAGGCTTTTATCGCGGTATTTCCACACAAAATCTCCGAAAAGAGACAAAATAGCAGCTGAAACATTGCTCAAAACGTGGAATCGAAAGCCACCCGGTGGGTAGACCACGGTGAGTGTCAAATTTATCAGATATTTTTTGAGGAGCTTCGCGTTTCTAACAGAAGGATTTTCGCTCAAAAGTGCTGTCAAATTGATCAGGAAATTAGTGAGGAAACAGACGAATACGATGCCGATGACCGACCAGGTGTTCCAGTGCCTGATGGGCCGCAGCTCGACGCCTTCTTTCAGGTTACGGAAGAACTTCTCAGCTTTATCTCGATGCTTGTACAGCCGCAATATGTGCTCTGGCTGGGCGTCGACGGAGCTCTCCAGGATGAAGAAGCCCTCAAGGCCGTTGATGTATGGGTTGTCGGGGCTGGACAGTGTAGTCTGCAGCTGCGGTATCAGCTCCACCCATCCCTTGTCGGATGGGAATCGCCGTCTTTTTCGTTTCCGCAGCAACGCATTGCCCTTCTCGATCGCTCGCTCAAATTTTCGTTCCTTCTGTGTTATCTGGTCTGCATAGAGATGCGGGGAAAAATAGATGTACCGTATCGTATCGCCGTCACGTTTTTTCACGCAGTAATAGGGCGTGTCATGTATCTCACACTGGTGGACATCGTCGATATGCATGGTGAAATACTGGAGATATTTTGTGTAGGTACTGACCCGTTTTGCCTTGAGGGTGAGGAAATGGTAGCCCATGTGGCGTATCGTGGCTCTGTTTTGTCTGGTATCTGCTCCGGCATCGAAGATGAGCAATGCGTTCGCCGGGATGACCCTGTCGACGACGGCGAGCATCGTCCGCATGTGTTTCTTGTCTTGGGTGTTTCCCTTCTGGATGGTCAACGTGGTGGGGATGCCGTTGATGCCGGTGGCGATGCCATAGGTAATCTGCTTTTTATCCGGTCGTCTATCCCGGGAGTAGCCGTACTGGGCGAGCGACAGCTGCTGTCCCTCGACATAGCTGGATGAGAAATCGATGACCTGACGATCGTCGGCCAGCTCATGCGTAGTGATGAAATCCTGCAGTCGTTCCAGGATGACAGGGAAATATTTCCCGATTCGCTCCAGGGTACGATACAGCGTCCGCTTGGACGGAACCTGTTTCATGCCCAGCCGATGCATGGCCTCCGGTGGATAGGTCTGGTGAAGCTGGTTGACCGACACGCTATGGCTGAGATTGTTGTAGACATGAAACTGGACCTGAGGGATAAAGTCGGTGGCGTGTCCCTCGATGCCCTCAAAAACGTGGGAAAAGAGACCGAAGTCTTTTTCTACCTTGTCGATCATTACAATACCGCCCAAGGGGAAGGTTTTGTTACGTTTCATACAAAGATATGGGCTCGCTCGCCCATATCTCTTTCCCCTTGAGCACTACTTAAGTGGCGAAGTTAGGTTAAAACCAATTACAATATATTATTGGATTTTTAACAACATATTTATACCACCTT
>JBNGDQ010000004.1:0-28762 GCA_049975285.1 Thermoplasmatota archaeon | reverse complement strand
TGGACATCATCGTGGCCGGGTGTATGCCAGCCGTCGCTGCAGAAAAAATAGCTGACGTGGCACCCCATGCTGCCATGCTCGGCCCGCGGGAGGTACACCGCATCGGCGTGCTGCTCGACGGCGCCGCACTGCCGGAAGACAAGGCGGGGCTCCCCCGCCGGGTCGATCTGCAGCTTGACGTCCCCATTGCTGACGGCTGCCGCTATACCTGTTCCTACTGTATCACCCGTCGGGCACGGGGCCAGCTTATATCATACGACGAGGATGCACTGGTTGCCACAGCGAAGTGGGCACTCCGGCAGGGCTGCCGGGAGCTCCGTTTGACCTGTCAGGATACCGCCGCCTACGGTATGGACATGGATACCTCCCTGCAGTCGCTGGTATATCGCATTGCGATGCTGCCTGGCGCGTTCCGCATCCGGGTTGGCATGATGCATCCATTATCGGTGATCCAGCGGCCTGACGTCCTCGACGTCTTCGAGCACGAAAAAGTATATGATTTTCTGCATCTGCCGTTGCAGTCGGGCAGCTCCAGCGTGCTGCACTGCATGCGCCGGGGCTATACCGCCCGTGATGTCCTTGACATCGCCGCCGCAGCGCGGGAACGCTATCCCGGTATATCCATCTCGACTGACATCATTGTCGCCTTCCCCGGGGAGACGGAGCAGGATTTCGAGGATACCTGCCGGGCGCTGCAGCGATTGCAGCCGGACGTGGTCAACGTGACCCGGTTTTCCGCCCGTCCGGGCACCCCTGCCGCAGATATGGAGCATCCTGACACGGGGATGGCGAAGGACCGGTCGCGCCGGCTTTCGACGCTGGCACAGGATATCGTACGGGATAGAATGGAGCAGCGGGTCGGTTCGATGACGCTGGCGTTGCTGCTTGGAGAGCGGAACGGTATCACGGTCGCGAAGACTGATGGCTACCAGTCGGTGTACCTGCCCGACGGTGAGCCGGGGACGCTGCAGCGAGTGCATATCACGGGCATCGAGGGCAACCATCTCGTCGGCGAAATCGACGGAAAAGAACATATATAAAGCCGGTGTATTACGCTTTTGATGATAAAAGAAGGAAGTCTGGTGCTGCCTGGGGACAGGATAGCTGCTGCCGAGGAGATTCTCCCAGGATACGGCACCGTGGAAATAGACGGCGATATAAAAAGCACCCTGCTGGGTACCTTTCGAGTTGATAAAAAGAAGGCCTTGGCTGAGATTAGCCCGCTCACCAGTACGCCGCTGGTGGTCAAGGAGGGCATGACGGTTATAGCAGAAGTCAAGCGTGTAATGGATAAGATGGTCCTCGTCGACATTCTCCGTGTGGCGGGCATCGACCGGGACATCGTCGGCGGCGGCAACGGCGCCATCCACATCTCTGACATATCTAACGAGTACGTGGTGAACGCCAAGGACAAATACCGCATCGGGGACATCATCCGGGCTAAGATCACTGAGCCGGAGCCCTCGCTGCGCATGACTACCAAGGGAAAACATCTGGGATCGCTTCGGTCGTACTGCATCGAATGCCGGCATCCGCTGGAGAAAGCAACAGGCAAGGAGGGCATCATACTGGAGTGCCCCCGCTGCGGCCACGTGGAGGACCGGGAGATAGCAGCGGACTATGGCGACGGCGACATCGATAGGGAGTGACAGCATGGAAGTCAAAGTAATCAAGGAAACAGACGACGAGTTTGTCTTTGAGGTCATCACGGAAAAGACGATCCTCAACCCGCTGAAGGAACGACTGCTCACCCACGAGCAGGTGGACTACGCTGGCTGGAATGTCGAGCATCCCCTGCTGGCAAACCCTCGATTCACGCTGAGGGTACACGAGGGCATTCCGCGGGACATTCTCACCACGGCACTCCAGGAAATTCAGGATGACATCGCAGACCTGAAGGAACAGCTCGAGGAGTAACGTGCCACCCCGCCCACCCCGGGAAGAACGCGCCGTGGGTATGGAGATATATGGTACCAATGGAGATGGCATTGGCGGGCATATCAAAACCAGGCCGGAGGATTTCATCGTCGAGGAGGAACCGCAGCTTCCAGCTCCTGGGGACGGCAAGCAGGTCATCGTCCGGGTGACGGCGACACGCTGGGAGACAAATGACTTGGTGGAGACTATTGCATCACGGCTGGGTATCCCGGCGGAATATGTCGGCTTCGCCGGCATGAAGGACAAACAGGCTGTGACCACGCAGTACATGTCGTTTCCCGTATCCATGCGGCGAGTCAGGGCACTGGACCTCCCCCGGGTCACAGCCGAGGTGCTCTACCGGGCGCGCAAGCCAATCTATCGAGGCCAGCTCGCCGGCAATCATTTCCATGTTACCATACGCAAGGTGACCGGCACCAGAGCACAAACGGAGGCCATCCGGCGGCAGATTATCGAAACCGGTGGTTTCCCCAACTTTTTCGGCGTGCAGCGCTTCGGCATCCTCCGCCCGGTCACGCATCTGGTTGGCAGATACATCGTAGCCGGTGATCTCGAGCGAGCAGTGATGACCTATGTAGCGTGTCCCATGCCCGGGGAAGACACGGAATGCTGGAGGGTGCGGCAGTGGCTTGAGGACACCCGGGATTTCGACGGCGCGCTGGAGCGATATCCAGACGGGCTGTCCTATGAGCGACGGATGATTGGATATCTAGCCGAGCATCCCGGAGACTGGAAGGGCGCGTTGCAGGAATTGCCGGAGAGCCTGCTCCGGTTGTTCGTCCACGCTTATCAGTCATGGCTGTTCAACCGGATGCTGTCGGAGCGACTCCGGCGCGGCATGCATCTCAATGAGGCAGTGCCCGGCGACCTGGTGCTCAGCCTGGACCAGGGAGAAATGCAGCAGGAAACCGGGATTCCTGTCACGGAGCGGAACCTGGACAAGATAAACAGACAGATAGCGAAGCATCGATGCCTGCCGTCGGCGGTACTCATTGGAAGCGAGGCTTCACTGGCTACGGGCGCCATGGGGGAGGTGGAACATACCGTGCTGGAGCAGGAGGCCATAGATGCCGAGGATTTCATCATCCACGAGATGCCGTCGCTTTCCTCACATGGCCTCCGCCGGGCTGTGCTTGCACCACTCACCACTATCATCATGAAGATGGAGGACACCTCGCTGCAGCTGTCTTTTTCTCTCCCCAAGGGGAGCTATGCTACCTGTCTCCTCCGTGAATTCATGAAGGCGCCCATCCAAAATTATTAATGCATCGCCCGTATGACCATACAGGTGAAAGTATGGGTGAAATGCTCGACAGTATAGAAAAAGTGCAGGCCATGATGAAGGAGCTCTCCCGGACGAACAAGGACACGATGCGACACTTCCAGCAGTTCATGGGGAGCGTGCTGGAGCCGAACGCGCTGGATACGAAGACCAAGGAGCTCATCGCGCTGGGCACGTCCATCACGGCCCGGTGTAAGTACTGCATTGCGATACACGTGAAGAAATGCCTGGAGGCCGGCGCCACACGGGATGAGATACTCGAGGCAGCGACGGTGTCCATCCTGATGGGCGGCGGTCCGGCGATGACGTACGTCGCCGAAGTCAAGGATGCACTCGAGGAACTCGAAGAGTGACCTCCTCTTCTTCCTTCCCATTTTTTTAGGCTCCTGTCTGGTTCCGTGTCATCTCCTAAATATTTAAAAAGCAGCGGGTCTTCTTTTTAGCGATGGAAGTAATCCAGCTGGCCATGATACTGCTCAATGGGGCAGTGTTGACGCTCGCCGTGATTTCGCTGTACTACTTCGTCCGCCTGATGCGAGTCATCAAGATACGACGGGGGAGCATCTTCGCCAGCAGCGCCGTGTTCCTGTTCATCGGCTACGTGTTCTTCATCCTACCCTGGATCATCATCGGCCGAGGTGTCGTCATCATGGAACAGCTTGCCTATGCCTTTATTCTGGTTGCGCTCGCCATCCTTTTCTACGGCGTCATCCGTATCTACCGGGACTGGCGTGAGGTTATAACATGATGCCACAGCAGGTGCTGTCGTTGCTCAACGTGATCCTGGCCGTGGCCATCGTGGCCGTCATCATCAGGGTGTATCTGCTCTACCGCCGGCAGTACATTCTGTGGTTTGCTCTTTCATTCGCTATTCTTCCCTTCATGTTCATATACAGCCTCGTCTGGCCGCTGCCCGGCACGACGGATATGGGCATCGTGGTGTTTCCCATCTGCGTCATCGTCGTCGAGGTCGGTTTCATCCTGGCGCAGAAGAACCTGTTGACGTCCATCCGGGGAGGTGCCAGTGAGGAGCACCAGATGTTGCTGCGGGATGACGTGGCGTTGCTGCGGAGTTACCGGCGGGTCGCAAACGTGTTCATACGGAAGATAACGCCGCTGATCGGCACCGCCAGCATCGAGGAGCTGCTGGAAAGCCGCATTGACGAGTATCCCGTGCTAGCCGGCAGCTACATCGATGTGGACGAGCGATTGAACGTCACTGCCCTCGAGGAAGTCATCGACAAGCTGGACATGGATGACCTCGGGATAGCCTTCTATGAGGTCATCGCGGGGCTCATCGAGCTGTATTCAGCCTTCGTACCCTGGATGCAGGCCACCGATGAATGGCGGAACGCGGTCGCCCGGGCCGTCCAGGAGAACGATGACCTCTTCGAGTGGGCGCTCCCTATCGTCCTGTTCCGATTGGTGCTTGAGCCGGTATTGCGGCGCTGCCGCTCGGACGACATAAACGAGATTGCTATCATGCTCAACCGGAGCAAGAGCGGCATCGAGATACGCCCCAATGGACAGATAGACATCCGGACGTTGTACCGGCGACAGGCTGAAGCGGATGATGCAGTCCAGTTCATCATCGAGCGGTTTCTGCATGCGCTGGATCGCATGTATCTCATCCTGAAGCAGGACATGGGCCCGGATAAGGTGAACGCGATGATCACGGAGCATTTCCGGGCGATGCCCACGAACATCAAGGAACGATTGTACGGGGAGGGACTCGTCGAGCAGCTCCCCGAGGGTATCCTGGAAGAAGAAAAAGTGACGCTGCTGAGCCGGGAGCGCCTGATCGAGGAGCTGCTGAGCCGGCGGAAAAAGCTGGAGCGGGCCTACCGGGAGCTGGCGGAAGCTGAGCTGGGCAAGATGAAGACCACGTTTTTGGATGTCATCGCTCACGAGCTCCGGACGCCGCTGACGTCTATCAAGACATATGTGGATCTCATGAAAAAGGAAAAGCTGGGTGACCTGTCACAGGTACAGAAGGAAAAACTGGACATCATGGCGCAGAACGTGGAGCGACTGACTACGCTCATCAACGACATGCTGGAGATTCCCTCCATCGACGTACGGGAACTCGAGCTCCGTAAGGAGACATTCCCGGCGCAGGAGATGATCCTGAGCATCGTCCGGGACTGCCGGGAAATCGCGGAGGAAAAACAGCAGCAGTTATCCATCGAGGTCCCGGAGACATTGACGCTCCACGGCGACCGCAATCTGCTGGGGAAGGCCGTCAAGAACATCCTGGTCAACGCGGTCCGATATACGCCGGAGGGCGGCAGGATAACGATATCCGGCCGGAGCGAGAGCGAGCAGACGCATCTCACGATAGCCGACACTGGCCCGGGTATCCCTGAAGACGAAATCGAGCGAGTGTTCGAGCCCTTCTACACGGGCAGGGAAAGCGGCGGCATGGGGCTCGGCCTGTCCATCGTCAAAAACATCGTAGAGGCTCACAGCGGCGACGTCTGGGCGGAGAGCGCCCCCGGGAAAGGAACCACCTTCCACATCCGGCTTGCCGGGGGAACCGGATCCCGGTGAACTCGAAAAACGTCTCAGTAGCGTAAACTCCATATAACCACCCGCTTTTATGTCATGCAGTCACCCGGGTGTGCAGCATGAATAATAAATCCAAGGAAAACCCTGAGCGGTTGACGCGTATCATGTTCGTCGACGACGACGAGTCCATCCTGGATGCAGCCAAGACGGCCATCGAATCCTACGGCTACCAGGTGGTAACAGCCCAATCAGGGGAGGAATGCCTGGAGCGACTGGACGAGGCAGACCTTATCTTCCTGGACATAAAGATGCCCGGCATGGATGGCATCGAGACCCTGAAACACATCAAGCAGCGCGATGCATCCATTCCCATCATCATGATAACGGCGTATGCCACCGTGGACAGCGCCATCGAGGCCATGAAGGAGGGCGCCTTTGACTATATCCGGAAGCCGTTCGACATGGATGAACTGGAGGGAAGCATCCTGGCGGCCATCGAGGAGATAAAGTTTGAACAGCTGAAAGAGGTGGGGCAGGAGAGCGGCGATTATCTGGAAAAATTCCGGGAGTTGGTCAAGGGAGCACCGGGCATCTACATTGGCACTGATGTGGAGCGCGTAAAGGACATGGACGTGGAGACAATATCACTGCTTGACAACTGGCAGCCCCGTGACCTGCAGGCGGTGCAGGATGACGTTGAGGCAATGCTGGACGATGAAGTAGTCATTGCGTTGACCGACGTGGCGTATCTGCTCGACGAGCATCGTTTTGGCGAGGTTCGAGATTTCCTGCGGTGGCTGTATCGCATGGCGTCACTGCATAAGGGGCGCCTTATCCTGTCGACTGATTTCAGCCAGGTCTCCGATAAAATGGCGGATGACATCCGGGATGTCATCGCGGACATCCGGTTGAGTCTGTTCTCTGACTCTATCTCGAATTACCTGCGGCGGCGGGTCATACAGACGCTGTCGGACGGCGACACCTACAGCTTTACCACTATTGCACAGTTGCTGGACATCAAGGATAACCCCAAGCTCAGTTTCCACCTGAAAAAGCTGAAGGATGACGGGGTCATCAAGCAGGATGAGGACAAGCGGTACTATCTATCTACCATGGGGCTGGACATCGCCGAGGTGCTGGAAGGGGTCCGGGAACGACAGGTCAGCGACCAGACGGATTTCCTGTGGATGCCGCAGCAGTGACTAAATCGGGCTTTAACGACGTTCAAGCATGGTTTAACGAACGATTTTAAGCACCCTGTTTTATTTCATGACCATGCGAGCGATAGCTGAAACCACGGGGCAGTTGTGGAACAATCTCATAAATCGGTTCTCTATTCCGGAGGACCAGTGGACGACCATTGACTCAATGATATACGGAATGGAAAACTATTTTGAGTATGACGAAGCGGTCGCCAGAGAGACACGTATGAAGGCCATCCGGGAGGCCTTTGACCATCATTATTCCAACAACCTGTTTTATCATCGGTACTGCAAAGACAACAACATCCAGCCAGATGACATTGAGACGGAGAAGGATCTCCCGTCCATCCCCCTGGTTCCGGACACGTTTTTCAAGGACTACCCGGAGGAGGACCCGAAGAGCGTCTACGAGTGGCTGTATCGAGTATCATCGGTGAACATCGGTGAATATGACTTTACGGGGAGCGACATGCAGGATTTTCTCCGCTGGGCGGAACATCGTCTCCGGGGCATCGTTACCCATTCATCAGGCACGACGGGCAACTTCAGCATCATGTTCAGGGATGAACTGACGACCAGGCGGTTGTTCTATGCCTTTGACAAGACGTTGTTGTTCTCCATCGTTCACCCTGACGACGATGCCCAGTTCGTGTATCCGGGCCCGGTAAAGACCTATCTCACTATGGGCCACTGGATATCCGAGGGAACCAAGGTGTTTGATAAAAGCCAGCGGCATTTTCTCACCGAACGGGAGCTCACCATGGACATTGTCCGCCTCATGTCCGGCCAGATACGAGGCTTCAAGGACAAGCTGAAGCTGAAGCTGCTGCAAAAAGTCATGAAAAAAGGACAGTATAAGCTTATCAAGCTGCTGGAAAAGCTGAATAAGGCCGAACAACAGGTGATCATTCTGACGTTCCCCTTCCAGCTCTACGACCTCATGGAGATTATGCAGAGAGAAGGTGTCAGTCTGTCGCTGGGCGACCAGAACAGCATCGTCATTACCGGCGGCGGATGGAAGATACACCAGGGAAAGAAAGTCTCACCGCAGATTTTCGCCGGCATGATTGAGGAGACCCTGGGGATTCCCCCGGAGCATTACAAGGATATCTATGGTATGTCGGAGATGAACGCGCTGGGCATAGACTGTGAGGGACGCTACAAGCACCTGCATCCCTGGCTCTACCCGATGGTGCTGGATGAAAACAACGAGCCCAAGGGATACGAGGAGGAGGGACGCTTCGCGTTTCTCGACCCGGTGTCTCATAGCTATCCTGGATTCCTCGCCACGGGGGACAACGTCAAGCTCTACGAGTCCTGCCCTGCCTGCAACCGACCGGGTATCGTCATGGATTCCGATATCAGCCGGATGGCCGGAGCCGAAGCCAAGGGATGCGGCAACCTGATGCGGGATCTCATAGCCGAGGAGTTGCAGTGATACCATGCTCGCGAAGCTGAAGGAGGAAATGGACAAGGGATTGTTTATCCCACTTCCCATGCTGCGGAACCTGGGCGGTGCGGTCGGCGCCCTCGCCTTCGTCATGGCCAAGCATCCCCGGGCTGCGATGGCCAACATCCCTGGATGGATGGCCCGGCTCAGGCAGTCAAAACCACCCTGGGGCCATCTGGACGATGAGAGCAAATATGATTCCCGGCAGCTATTGTCCCCGGAGGACTACGAGAATCTGCCGCCGGTCCGGACGGAGAAGTACCTGCGGCCGACGCGTCTCTGCGAGAGCGAAGCCCCGGAGATACGGGCGATGGCCATCAAGCTCGGCGGCGGCGTAAAGAGCGACCTAGCGTTCACCCGGGCTGTATACGAGTTCGTAAAGAACGAAAAAAAACTGGTGTTCAAACCGATGCGCGGCGCCCTGGGTACCTTCCGGAGCAAGGGAGGCGTCTGCCTGGATCAGCTTTCCCTGATGGCGGCGCTGCTTCGAGCTGGTGGTGTATCGGCTCGCTATCGACTGTATGCCCTTGCTCCATCGCAACAGTTCTATGATACGGTGCTCCGGGATGACCTGCTGCTGAGCGAAACACTGGAGATGCTGGGCTTCCTTGACTCGCTGCACGGGGAAACGGAGGCGCTCGTGGATGGCAAATGGATCCCGCTGGACTCCACGTTCTCGGATGAACTCGAGGCGGGCATGGGGCTGCCTATCACGTCATTCGGCGAGGAGCCCACCTGGCGAGATCGGGTGATGACCTCTGACATCAGATTCGAGGGGTTCCCCCTGCTGTTCAGGCATCTGCTCGTGCCGGTGCTGTTCGCCCTGCGCACCACGGTTGACGTGGTGAACGAGAAGCTGGACATGCTCCGGGCGCAGGGACTGGAGACCATCGACCGGCTGGGCCGGGAGGAATACAACAAGCAGCAGAAGAGCACACAGATTGAGCTGCCATCGCTGGAAGAAGTCGACGCCTTCAGAAATGGAAATAAAATAACGGTGGACGCCGAAGCCGTGTAAACCGGGGCGCCCCCGCCGCCCTGAACCCGGGTTTACAGGAATCCGCGTTTGTCGAGCTCCTCGGTGATGACGTCGACGGCACGTTCAACGTCCTCGCGTCGCTTGGCCCCGGTGCAGACGATTTTTCCAGAGCCGAAGAACAGAAATACGACATTGGGGTCTTTGAGGCGGTACACCATGCCGGGGAATATCTCCGGCTCGTATTCAATGTTTTCCAGGCCGAGCGCCAGGGATAGCTCGAGTAGATTGAGATGGACGTGTAAGTCGACCGAGGCGACGATGTTCTGAATGTTGACCTCCGGCTTGATGACTTTGAACCCGAGCTCCTTCATCTTCGGGTAGAGCTTGCCCACGGCAGTCTCGATGTCCTCCTTGTTGCGGGCGCCGGTACAGATGACCCGTCCGCTCTTGAACAACAGAAACGCAATCTTTGGCTCCTTGATGTGGTAGACCAGTCCGGGGAACTGGTCAGGGTTATACTTGGTGTCATCAAGAGACTCATCGATTTTGTCGAGATCCAGTTCTTCCGCTATCACGGTCGATGCAACCATGTTCTGTATTTTAATATCAGCCATTTTTCCACCTTTTATACCTTTTATATGCTTTTATATATGCAACACGGGGCACATAAACTTTTTGGCCTATTCAACCGGCTTGAACTTGTACCCGTATTGTATGGCCCCGGCCGCTCCGTCCTGGTAGATACGTCGGAAGCAGGCCTCGACGCGCATCCCGATGGAGACCTCGTCAGGGTTGACATCCACAATCTGCGCCGTCAGATAGGTCTCTTCCTCAGTTTTTATGAGTGCGATGACGTAGGGCTCCTCCTTCTCGAAATGCGGCGGCGGGGCATAGATGACCGTGTAGCTTTCCACGACGCCGGTCCCCTTCAGTTTGTATTCCTCCATGTGTCCCATAGAGGCCCGCCGGCATTTCGGGCACATGGATCGCGGGGGAAAATACACCTTCCCGCAGACACCGCACTTTCGTCCAATCAGGTTATAACGCTGTGGTATCTCTCTCCAATAACGGGGTACTCCCATCTATATCGCCTCCAGTATGTGAATGACGGCTGTCCCACCTGAGCCGCCGACGTTATGCGTGAGACCAAGCGATGCATCAGCCACCTGCCGTTTATCCGCCTGGCCGCGCAGCTGGAGCATCATCTCATGTATCTGCGCGATGCCGGTCGCACCCACGGGATGCCCTTTTGACTTGAGGCCACCCGACGTGTTGACAGGGAGCTCGCCATCCAGCGTCGTCAATCCATCGTCTACCGCCCGGCCGCCTTCCCCTTTTTCGACGAACCCGATATCCTCGATGGCCATAATCTCCGCGATGGTGAAACAGTCATGCACCTCAACCACATCGATGTCCGCAGCGGAAACACCAGCTCGCTGGTACGCCCGCCGGGAGGCAGTCATGGCTGCTGGGATGCCGTCGAACCGGCTGCGTTCGCTCAGTGAAAGGCTGTCCGCCGCAGTCTC
Organism: Thermoplasmatota archaeon; assembly: GCA_049975285.1. Lineage (GTDB taxonomy): Archaea > Thermoplasmatota > E2 > UBA202 > DSCA01 > CAZESS01. The sequence continues at coordinate 17,877 of JBNGDQ010000004.1, read as the reverse complement.
CGAGGCAGCAATTCTGACCGGCTGGTCGGTGTACTCCTTGGCTTTATCCATGGAGGAGATAACAACGGCTCCAGCACCGTCCGTGATGGGGCTACAGTCAAGCAAATGCAGCGGGTCAGCCACCATTGTCGAGGTGAGCACGTCCTCAACGGTGACCTCCCGCCGGTACTGCGCCTTCGGGTTCAACATACCATTATGATGATTTTTGACTGCGACTTGGGCCAACTGCTCCGACGTCGTCCCGTACTTGTGCATATGATAGCGGGCCATCAGGGCGTAGAGGCCGGGGAACGTGGCTCCAAAGAAAGCCTCCCATTCACGGTTTGCCGCCGAGGCCAGGATGTTCGTTGCCTCAGTGCCAGCTACGTCCGTCATCTTTTCCGCCCCGCCGACCACGACGACGTCATACATGCCCGACGCGACGGCCAGATATCCATTATGCAGGGCCAGGCCACCTGACGCGCAGGCTGCCTCCACCCGCGTGGCAGGGATGTGTAGCTCGCTCAGGCCGGACACTTCAGCAGCCAGAGAGCCAAGATGCTCCTGACCGACGAACCGACCGGCGGACATGCCACCAATGTAGAGCGCCTCGATGTCTTCTCCCTCGATACCAGCATCCATGATGGCACCGATACCGGCCTCAGCTACCAGGTCCGCGAGTGATTTCTCCCAGAGTTCGCCGAACTGGGTGAGGCCACCACCGATAAGTGCTACATCTCTCATGCAAACTCACCTCTATGCTTCATATAAAGACCATAATCAAGATATTCCTTATCCTCCAGCATCTTACGGATGTTGTTCCGCGGGTAGTCCTCGATGGCATCAGTCACCGTGATATCAAACGAATCAGATCCGGCTCCAGAGCCATACGAGGTAGCAAGGATGCGGTCGCCGGGCTCCGCGACGTCAAGCACCGCCGACAGACCCAGCGGCGTCGACCCTGAATAGGTGTTCCCGATAATCGGGCACAGCAGCCCCTCCTCGATTTGTTCCTGCGAAAATCCCAGCTTACGGGCTATCCGACTGGGAAACTTCCCGTTCGGCTGATGAAATATGACGTAATCGTATTCCTCCGGTGTCGTCCCCATCTCCTCCATGAGGCGTTCCGTCGCAGCTGTCACATGCCGGAAATAGGCTGGTTTGCCCGTGAAACGGCCGCCGTGCCCCGGATAGGGTTCACCCTCGCGGCGCCAGAAATCCGGTGTATCAGTAGTAAAAGAGAGGGTTTTGTTGACCTCAGCGATGAGATTATCGCAGCCCAGGATAAAGGCGGCACCACCAGCAGCTGCCGCATATTCCAGTGCATCACCCGGCGCCGCCTGTGAAACGTCAGCGCCGATGGCCATGCCATAGGTTATCATATCCGCCATGGCCAATGCCAGACAGTTCTGCATGGCCGCCGTGCCGGCTTTACAGGCGAATTCGTAATCCGCCGCTGTCAGGTTCGGCGTGGCCTGGATCGCCTCGGCAACAATGGTCGCCGTGGGTTTGACCGCGTAGGGATGCGACTCCGACCCCACATAGACAGCCCCGAGGTCCTGCGGATCTATACCGGACAATCGGACTGCCCGGCGGGCCGCCTCAACAGAAATAGTAGCCGTATCCTCATCCAGGGCAGGCACGGATTTCTCGTAGACCATAAGACCTGCGGCAATCGCTGCTCCATCGCCACCCCACATACGAGCGATTTCTTCTGCTTTAATTCTATACCGAGGGACATACGCCCCATACCCTACAATGCCAGCTTTCATAAGCTCGCCTCTGCCCTCACATGGAGATGTCGTATTTAAACATGACGCTCTCATCACGTATAGATACACGCGGTCATCGCTGCTTCGCCGGCATCTGCTCAAGCGGCACCACAGTATGCGTCTTGGTGTCGGCGACGCCGTCGATACTCCGGATGTGGTTGAGCACGACCTCCGCCAGCCTATCCTCGTTCTCCACCGCAACTTTAGCGATGACATCATACGGGCCAAAAAGGGAATAAAGCTCTGTTATCCCCTCGATAGTAGTCAGCGCCGTCTGCACTTCCTTCTCCCTCGTCGGCGCGATTGAAATGAGAATGTAACCAATTGTCATACTATTGATATGCGCAATCGAATTATATTGCTTGCCCCCCCATCGTACACTAAACCTTTTAATAGATGGCTCCCATGAACATGCGATAGACATGGAGACCCTACGGCGGAAGTACCCCAAAAAGTTTGCCACCAATCTAGAGCGCGTGTTCGAGAACATCCACGGCGGCGACAAGATATTCATCGGTACTGGCTGTGGCAAGCCTTCGTATCTGGTCAAGCAACTGGCTGACTACGTCGAGAGCAACCCGAAGGCCTTCGCTGACGCGGAAATCTTCCACGTCTGGACGCTGGGGGTAGCGCCCTACGTCAAGCCCAAGTTCGAGATGAACTTCCGCCACAATGCCTTCTTCATCGGAGACAACACACGGGATGCAGTCAACAAGGGCATGGCAGATTACACCCCTATTTTTCTCTCCGAGGTACCGGACCTCTTCCACCGGGATGTCATCCCGGTCGACGTAGCGTTCATCCAGCTATCGATGCCCGACGAGCACGGCTACATGAGCTACGGCATCAGCGTCGACATCGTCAAATCAGCAGTGGAGAACGCAGACATCGTCATCGCCCAGGTCAACGAACACATGCCCCGGGTACTCGGGGACTGCTTCATCCACATTAAAGACGTCGACTACGTCATCCCGCACGACGAGCCGCTGCTGGAATACGAGACCGGTGACGTAGACGAAACCACGGATGCCATCGGCAAAAACGTGGCCCGGCTCGTCGAGGACGGCGCCACCATCCAGGTCGGCTACGGCAACATTCCCGACGCGGTTATCTCCAGCCTCGAAGGCAAACAGGACCTCGGCGTGCATACAGAGCTGCTCACCGACGGCGTCGTCGAGCTCATCAAAAAAGGCATCGTCACCAATGAAAAAAAAGCAATCCACCGAGACAAGACCATCGCCTCCTTCTGCATGGGGCATAAAAAAACATATGACTACCTCGACAACAACCCCGAGTTCGAGTTCCGCCCCATCGAGTACACCAACCGGCCCACGGTCATAGCCCAGAACTACAAGATGACCGCCATCAACACCGCCCTCGAGATAGACCTCACCGGCCAAGTCACCGCAGAGTCACTTGGCCACCAGTTCTACAGCGGCATCGGCGGCCAGGCCGACTTCATGCGCGGGGCTGCCTTGAGCGAGGGAGGCAAGAACATCATCGCGCTCCGCTCCACCGCCAAGAACGGCGAGGTATCCCGCATCGTTCCCTTCCTCAAGGAAGGTGCAGGCGTCACGCTGACCCGCGGCGACGTCCATTACGTGGTCACGGAATACGGCAGTGCCTACCTTCACGGGAAGAACATCCGGGAGCGCGCCGTGGCCTTGATAAGCATCGCACATCCCAAGTTTCGGGAGCAACTGCTGGAGGAGGCCAAAAAAGCCCACCTCGTCTACCCGGACCAGATCATGGTCACCGGGCAAGGTGGCATCTACCCCGTCGACCTGGAAAAATATGTCCGCCTTCCCGAAGGCAAGCGAGTGCTCCTCCGGCCCGTGAAGCCGTCCGACGAGGAACTGCTGAAGGATCTCTTCTACAACCTCTCAAACGAGACCATCTACAAGCGGTTCATGGGTGTCAAGCGCTACCTGCCCCGGCAGCAGCTGCACGAGCTCGTCAACGTTGACTACAGCAAAAACATGGCCATCGTTGCCACCATCGGCGAGGAAGAACGCGAAGAAATCATCGGCGTCGGCCGCTGGGGGCTCGACGAGGACACCAACAGTGCCGAGGTCGCCTTCGTGGTCCGGGATGACTGGCAGCAGCACGGCATCGGCACCGAACTCTTGCGGTATCTCACCCAGATAGCGAAACGGCGTGGGCTCTACGGCTTCACCGCCGACGTCCTGGTCAACAATCAGGGCATGCTGCGACTGTTCGAAAAAATGGACTTTGAGATGGAAAAAGAACTCCGGGATGGCGTGTACCACCTCCGGATGCACTTCGATTGATGTTAGCAAATCTTTTCTTCGAGCTTTCGAATCTTCTGCTTTATCTTTTCCTTTTTCCGCTCGTATTTGCTCTTGAGTCGTTCATACTTCCTATCCGAGAGCTCTGCCTTGCGCTGCTTCAGCGAACGCAGGTCTTCATCGATGATGGCCCGCTGCTGGTTTAAATCCTCGATTTTTTCGACGTACTTCCGCCGCTCTTTGTCCATGCAGAGGTATGCATGAGGGAGATAAAACATTTCGCCTTACCGGTCGCAAATCCATATATATCCAGGGTCATTTACACGCCTGATGCAGGTAACAGCTATCCCCGGCGCTGGATTCGATGCCAATATCTATCTCCTCAGCGGTACGCGGCACGTGCTCGTCGATGCAGGCACCGGCTTCAACAGTGCATACGTATACCGGAAACTCGAGGAATCCATCCCCCTGGAGGACATCGACATCATCGTGCTTACCCATGAGCATTTCGACCACTGCGGCGGCGTCGCCGACCTGCGGGAGCACTGCACCGCCCAGGTGTATATACATAAAGACGGGGCGTCCGTCGTTGAGGAGGGAGAAGACTGGTCGGCCGGCTGGTTCGGCACGTCGCAGGAGCCCACCATGGTTGACAGAAAACTGCGAGATGGCGACGGCATCGAGCTTGGCGACACCTCGCTGCAGGTGTTACACACGCCGGGGCATTCCCCGGGCAGCATATGCCTCTATGAAGCAACATCGAAGTCGCTGTTCTCCGGCGATCTCATATTCGCCAGCGGTGGCGTCGGCCGTACGGATTTCACCGGCGGGGATACCGCGCTGCTGGCTCGTTCTATCCACTCGCTGGACATGCCCGTGGCCAACCTCTACCCGGGGCACGGCCCGTATATTGAGGGAGATGGACAGCGACACGTCGACATGGCCGCTCGAGCCGTCCGGGGATGGCTCTCGCCATAACTTCTCTTGTAACAGCGAAAGCACATAAACTTTATAATAACGTCTCTCTTTCGCTTTCGGTGACATCGACCGACCTGGCTCCCCTGTTCAACCCTCGAAATGTAGCTGTTATCGGTGCCTCACACGACGAGGAAAAGATAGGGCACACGGTGCTCAGAAACATCATCGACTCCGGCTATCAGGGCACCATTTATCCCGTGAATCCGAAAGGCGGCGAGATTCTGGGACATGACGTCTGGACGGACATCAAAAGTATCAATGACGACGTCGACCTTGCATTGGTCGTCGTTCCCGCCAAAATCGCCGTGGACATCATCAGGGAATGCGCGGAGCATGGCGTCAAGTTCGCCATCGTCATCACCTCCGGTTTCTCCGAAATTGGCAACATCGAAGCGGAGCGGGACATGGTCAAAGCAGCCCGCGAGCACGGGATGCGCATATTGGGCCCCAATGTCTTTGGTCTGTACTCGGCGGCTGCCCCGATAAATGCCACTTTTGGCCCCTCCGGTATTCGGCCGGGTAACATCGCCGTTATCTCGCAGTCAGGCGCGTTGGGCATCGCCATGATCGGTAAGACGGCGGAGGAGAACATGGGGCTTTCCACTATCGTTTCCATCGGCAACAAGGCCGACATTACAGAGGCGGAGCTGCTCTCCTATGTTTTCGAGGATGACATCACTGACGTGGTCTTCCTGTACATGGAAGGGCTGGACAACGGACGGGAGTTCATGGATCTCGTGCAGCAGAAGCCCGAGGGCATGAACGTGGTGGCCATCAAGGCGGGACGCTCCGTGGTGGGTGCACGGGCTGTAGCCTCGCATACGGGCTCCCTGGCCGGCGCTGACAAGATATTCGATGCTGCCTTCAAGCAGGCCGGTGTGCTCCGCGCCGAGAGCCTGGGGGAGGGATTCAACTGGGTGTCAACGCTCTCCGCCTGTCCAAGGCCGGCCGGCAAAAACGTGGTCATCGTCACGAACGGCGGCGGGATCGGCGTGCTGGCAGCGGATGCCTGCGAAAAATATGGCGTCGATTTGCTCAGCGATATGCAGATACTGGAGGACACGTTCGGTGACGTGCTGCCCACGTTTGGCTCCTACCGGAACCCGGTCGACCTGACGGGGCAGGCCGGCGGCGGCGAGTACCGGGAGGCGTTGGAGCGAGCGCTGCAACGGGATGACATTCATGCCGTTATCGCCCTGTACTGCCAGACGGGGCAGTCTCCCCTGGATCCAATCAGGGAGACCTTTCTGGACATTCAGGAAAAATATGGCGATAAAAAACCCATTGTGTATTCATTGTTTGGAGGCGATCAAACTGACAACGTGCTCAAGGATCTGACGACCAACGGGCTTCCAGCCTTCGACGACGTGGAGGATGCCGTTTCGTCGCTTAACGCACTCTATCATGCCTATGCTCCCCGGAAGACCGAAGAAGCAGAGGATATCTCTTTCGATGAGGACCGTATCGCCGAGGTCATTGAACGCGTTGCTGATGAGGGGCGCAGTCAATTGCTGGGCACCGAGGCCAAGGAGATCATCGCTGCTCTGGGATTGCATGTGCCGCCGTTCAGGGTGGCCCGGAACATCGACGAGGCGGTGGAGGCGGCGAACGACATCGGCTACCCGGTGGTCATGAAAGTCGTTTCGGAGGACATCGTGCATAAGACGGACAGCGGCGGCGTACTGCTCGACCTGGACAACGAGGACGAGGTCGTGGAGGGCTACGAGGCTATCATCCGGAACTGCCGACAGCATGTCCCCAACGCAAACATCCGTGGCGTCGAGGTCGTCAAGATGGTGCCTGAGGGCGTGGAGACCATCATCGGCTCGACGACCGATCCGTCGTTCGATAAGACGCTCATGTTCGGCCTGGGTGGCATCTACGTGGAGGTACTCAAGGATGTGGCCTTCCGCGTGGCGCCGGTCAGCAAAGGAGAGATAGAAAAAATGATACGGGAGATAAGCTCGTTCCCGCTGTTGCTCGGCGTCCGCGGCGAGGGACGGAAGGACATCCCGGCGGTCATCGACGCCATCTATCGCATCGGCGTGCTCGTCGACCGTTTTCCTGAGATTTCAGAGTTAGATGTCAACCCCTTGATGGTTTACGAGGACGGGGCAAAAGTTATAGACGCACGTATAAATATAGAGGTGGAAGAAACATGAAGACAATAGTAATGGCTTCGGTGTCCCCCACCGCGGGGAAGAGCACCGTGGCACTGGGAATCGCACAGCAGCTGGATGCCTCCATCGGGTACATGAAACCGCTGGGCGACAACCAGATATACAAGAAAAAACGACTGGTTGACTACGACGCGGCATTGTTCAAAAAAGTGTTCGCCATCGACCAGCCGATAGAAGAGTTCACCATCGGATTCCATTACTCCAAGATCGCACATGCCTTCCCGGACATTCCCGGGGAATTGTCCCGCCGGGCTGAGACGCTGTCGGAGGGCAGGGACGTATTCATGGTGGAGGGCAGTTACAACCTCGTCCACGGCAAGTCCCTCGGCCTGGATACCTTCTCCGTTGCCGGGCATCTCGATGCAGGTGTCATCCTCGTACTCACCGGTGAGGCATCAGACATGCTGGATGACCTCGTCTTCGCGCATCGAATGGCGCAGAACGACGGCATCGAGGTCATCGGGGCAGTACTCAACCGCCCCAAGGAGGAAGACCTGCATCACGTTGAAGATGAACTCGAGGAGCGCAACATTCCCCTGCTGGGGACCGTGCCGTACATCGAGGCACTCGATACCATGCAGGCCAGCTACCTGGCCGACAAACTGTTCGCCAAAGTCGTGGCTGGCAGCGGTGGCATCCACAATCCTATACAGCATATCCTGATCGGAGCGCTGTCCGCCAGCCAGATACAGCATCACCCTGACTTTAAGAAGAAGAAAAAGCTGATCATCACTGGCGGCGACCGAACCGACGTTATCGCTGCGTCGCTCAAGGACCCCAACACGTCCTGCATCCTGCTGACCAACAACATCGTTCCGCCGTCCAATCTTATGGCCCGGGCTGATAAAAACGACGTGCCATTGCTGTCGGTCAGGCTGGATACCTATACAGCGGCGCAGAAGGTGGAAGGCATCGAATCCATTATCCTGCCAGATGAAACAGACAAGGTGGAAAAAATCAAGGATGCAGCAGGCCAGCTGGACCTATCCGTTCTCATCGACTAAAAGATGAAAGGCGGTCATCCCGGCCGGGCGCTCTGGCCACCGTTTATGCCGGAGGCAGCGTTTATCACGCTTTTTCTGCAGCTCGCAACGATACGGTAACGACTGCTCCGTGGGGCTCGTTGTCCTGTATAGATATGCTGCCGCCATATCGCTCGATTGTCTGCTTGACGATGTAGAGGCCGAGGCCCGTGCCGCCTGCGCTGCCGTAGCTGTATTGTTCCTCGGAGACTTTTTCTTTGAGGTCATCGGGAATACCTCTCCCATCATCAGCAATGCGAAGGTCGATGGTATCATCGTTCCGGATTATGTCGATATCGAGGCTGTCTGCATCTGCGTGCTCCACCGCATTCCGCACGATGTTTTCCACCACGGAGTAGAGGGCATCATCGGCCAGCACCACGCCATGGCCCTCTATGGAATAATCGAGGGGGCAATCAGCGACGGCTTCCTCGACCACGTCCCGCAGGTCATAAAGCCGAAGCGTTCCGCCGGAGCCGACGAGTGACTCCAGTTCTCGCATACGTTGAATAAGCTGCATGCCCTGTATCATCCGGCTGCGGGCTTTTTCACACAGCGAGATGTCGCCTTCTTCCTCGTATAGCTCCAGGGCGCTCTCTGCTATGTTGAGATGATTGATGAGGTCATGCCGCATGATTTTGTTGATGAGCCGGAGCGTATTGTTGAGACGGTCAATCTCCTGCTCTGCGGCTACACGTTCCGTGATGTCTTCCACGGTGCCCAGGTAATACTGTACGGTGCCATTGTCATCCCGGATGGCCTTGGCGTTTTCCCGGACGTACAGTGTGCTCCCGTCCCGTCGCGTCCAGGATGATTCCAGACCTATGACTACGCCATTCTGTTCGATTTCCTTTTTGAATCGTTTCCGGTTATAGGATGGCTCAAATCCCTCAGCCTCCAGATTCCGCTGCCGAAGATCAACCAGCGACTCGTATCCCAGCATGTCGACCAGCGCCGGGTTGGCCTGGAGAATGCGCCCATCGGGCGTGGTCTTGTAGACGCCCACCATGGTGTTTTCAAAGATGGTCCGGAAGCGCTGTTCGCTTTCCCTGAGTTGCTCCTCGACTCGTTTCCGCTCGGTGATGTCCAGCGTGGTCTCGACAGCCCCGATTATAGTACCGTCTTCGTCGCGGAGCGGCGAGGCTCTCACCATCCATGCTTTTCCATCCGGCGTCTGTATTTCTCCCTGCTGCGGTGTCCCGGCTTGGAGGGCCTTCTCTACGGGGCAGGCAGGACATGGTTCCCCCCGTTCGGCCCAGATGGTGTAGCAGGGTTTTCCTATGAGGTCATCGACGTCAGCTTCAACAGAGCGTACCGCTGCCTTGTTGGCCCACACGATGGTATGGTCTGTATCCTGAAAAACGACGTGCTCGGAGAGTACGTTGAGCAGCGGCTTAGCTGCTTCGAGTTGCTGGAACGGATGGGCTCCATCTGAATGATTTTGCTGATGTGCATCTGACATGCTGCCTCCATACCCCCGCCTGAGCCCCCAGGAAATCACGCCTAGGAAGCATATACGTTATGCCCATAAAATATTTATGGTAATCGACGGGCGGCGGTTCCGTTAATTTTATTAGCACTTGCAGCGTTATTCCGCCATGCAGAAGCTCCCGGTCATGCTCATCCTGCTACTGCTCCTGCTCCCGGTCACCGGCTGTCTCGACGACGGCGACGCCGAGCCAGCGGTTATCGCCCGGCAGTGCTACGCGGAGATATATCGGCCCATCAGCGACATATCCAACGTACAGCAGGGCGGACTTCCCACTGTGGACGTGAGCTACGAATATACCGGCGAAAGCCGGGAGAACATCAGCATCGGGGACATGGTATTCCTCACCTACCGCATCTTCCTGCACAACCTGCCCGCATTCGACGGCACAGCACACTGCATCGTCGACGGACGGCAGCTGTCACCGCAGGATGCTCAGCACAAATACCTCCCGACTGACAGCAGCAGCAACGCGGCACTTGGCTTGCCGGCAGTCACCGCTATCCAGCGAACCGTTAACGAAGACGCCGTCTACACCTTCAGGTGGCCCTACCGCTTCTCCAGCTACGGCATCCACAGCATTGAATGCTACACGGAGGACAGCAACGGCACGAAGCATGGGCACATCATGCGGAACATCTCCATTGACTATACGGAGCCAGACGACGACCGCTGGGCGCTCATCATTGGAACCGATCCCGTCGGAGACGAGATAGCAGCCTGGAAGGACGGCATCATGGCGTTCGACGTCCTCCACAACACGTACGGCTTCCCCCGCGACAACATCATGTACCTGTCCAACGGCTGCGCGACCGTGGACAACATCAGCGATGCTATGGATTGGCTCAGCGGCCACACCGGCTCGTCATCCCGCCTGGTGTTCTGGATATCCGGACACGGCGGCGTCGAATGGTGGGGCGACGACGACATGGAGCCACGCGACGGCACCATCCAGGTCTGGGACGGGGTGCTCTATGACGGCGACATAGCATCCTTCTTCGCCGACACCGGCTCCATGCATATACTGTCCGTCGTCGATACCTGCTTCTCCGGCGAGTTCGGCGGACCGGATGACCTCGAAAGCCTTGGAAATCTCTTCGGCGACGATCCCAACATCGAGGATGCAGGCCGGGTGCTCGTCACCGCGTCCACCACGTTCAGCAAAGCCCTCGCCACGGAAGACGGCGGGATCCTCACCATGCTCATGGCCGGCGCCCTCCAGGGCATCAAGGATCGCACGGATACTACGGCTGATCTCAATGAGGACGGTATCATCACGGCTGAAGAGGCAGCCATATGGGCGGTGCTCCACATCAACCTCAATATCCGGTTTGGCTTCGCGCAGATGAACGACTGCCATGCGGGAGACCTCATCCTCACACAATGAAGATAACGCCGATAGCGGCGGAGTCACTCGGCGTTCGCTCCATGGCGCTCCTCGTTGCAACCCCAGATATAACCATTTTTATCGATCCAGCAGCGGCGCTCGGCCCCAAACGATACAGCCTCCACCCTCATCCTCAAGAACTGGAGGCGCTCGACGCGGCACACCGGCGCATCGAGGAACAGCTCACCACGTGCGACGTCATCGCTATCACGCATTATCATTACGACCACGTGGCCCGCGACGGCGCTGCATATGATGGTAAAACCGTCTACGCGAAGGCCACCGACGGCAACATCAACAAGAGCCAGCGGGAGCGCGGCGTTCTCTTTGCCGGGCAGTTCGGTGGCACGCCTGTTTACTGCGACGGAAACGAATACGAGCATGGTACCACTGTGCTGCGGTTTTCCCCGCCGATGCCGCACGGTCCACCTGGAACACGGCTTGGCTACGTCGTCATGCTCACCATACAGGCCGGCGGACAGACGTTGCTCTACACCTCCGATGTCCAGGGGCCAGTCGATGATGCAGCAGCATCCTATATAATCGAACAGCAACCCGACATCGTGGTTGCCGATGGGCCACCCACGTACCTGCTCGGCTGGCGCTTCTCTCACGCAAACCTGGAGCACGCCGAGGCCAACATGTGCCACATCATGGAGGAGACCGGCTGCCATCTCCTGCTCGACCATCATCTGCTCCGTGACCTTCGCTATCAGGAGCAGCTCTCCCGGCTGTACGGTGACCATGGGCCGCGTATCCAGGCCTATGCGGAATACCTCGGCCTCGACAACAATGTACTGGAGGCCCGGCGCAAACAGCTCTGGCGGGAGTGAAGCGAAGATTATTTTTACCGCCAGCAGATGCACTATCAATGAAACACGTCGCCGTCGTCATCGTCGCCATCTTTCTGCTCTCCGGTGCCGCCACTGCATTATCCCAGCAGGAAATGCGCGCCAACGGCGGGGTTCCCACCCGTTCTGACAGCGCCGTCCAGTACGGCGACGGCTACCGCTACAACGTCCAGGGACTCATATACGTCCACGTGGAAGGCGACGCGCTGGAGCGAGGCCGGCAGCATGGCCATTTGCTGTATCCAGAGATCATGGACATGCTCTACCGATGGGCGAACACCATCCACAACGCCCCCGTCATCAGCGCGCTGCACATCAATCAATCCTCGGAGCGCTACCAGAGTATGTCAGAGCGATGGTGGAGCTTCTGCCGGAGCCGGGCCATGAACATCTTCTGGGACAACTACCCGGCGGAGTACCAGCAGGAGGTCAAGGGCATCGCCCAGGGCGTCGCCAACCGCGGCGGCCAGCTCTTCGGGGAACCCGTCGCCTATGAGGACATTTTGACACTCAACGAGATGTACGAGTTCATGTCCATGCTCGTCAACCCGGCGAAGAGCATCCATCCGCTCCGCAGCCTCTACTATGACCTGCTCGGCGTCGCTCCAGAGCTGGAGGAAAAACAGAATGAGTTCATCACCGCACTGGTCAACCAGCCGCCAGCGCATCACTGCAACGGATTCATTGCCACCGGCGATGCCACCACCAACGGGCAGATGGTCGCCTCTGACTCAGTCTGGTTCGGGAGCTGGTGGTACAGCTACTACATCGCGCAGCGCTGGAACGTCATCCTTGACATCGTGCCGTCGCGGGGCAACCGCATCGTCATGGGCACCTCGCCCGGCCTCATCTGGAGCGACGAGGACTACTATCAAAATGACCAGGGGCTGGTGCTCATTGAGACAACCTGCCCCCAGGGACTCTGGAAGAAGAACGGGCTGCCCCTGGCCGTCCGCGCCCGGACAGCGATGCAGTACGGCAGCACCGTCGACGACGCCATCGACTCACTGCGAAGCAACAGCAATGGCATCATGAACGCGGTCTGGCTCATCGGCGACGCCACCACCGGTGAGATAGCGCGCTTCGAGCTCGGCCTGTATGAGAGCGCGGTCTGGCGGACCACCAACGGCTTCTACTGGTCGGCCAACAACCCCATGGATGCCTCCGTCCGGCGGGAGCAGCTCCGCCTGGAGAGCGCCAAGGGCGTCCTGTTCCGGGCGTTCAATATCCTGTTCAACACCTCCGGCTACGAGTACTACACGCTGCAGTATCATCCCTCAGCCCGGGACCTCAAGTTCGAGGAGATGGGCAACGAGTACTACGGCAGCATCGACGCCGAGGTGGTCAAAAAAATAATGTCAACGCCGCCGATGACGGATTTCACGAGTGACTGCAAGCTCACCGACAGTTACCTGCTCGAGGACAACGGCCTGTGGGCCTTCTGGGGGAACACCGGCGGCAAGATATGGAACACCTCGCAGCTGCAACCCAACCTCCGCGGCATCGTCGACGTCCCCCCGGCAGGATGGGTCCGCATGTACGGCATGACGGACGGCGCCTCCTTTAGCTATCAACCTGGCAACGCGACGGGTGGCGGCCGCCTTAAATGGGTAGTCAACACGACTACGCCGCGCTACGGCAGTCCAGCCATAACGGTCGACAGCGGCACCATCTATGTGGCGAGCGACAGCATGATTGAGGCACTGGACGGCAGCAACGGCAACCAGCAGTGGAGCCACCGGGTCGGCGAGCAACCGGTCCGCCCTCTCGCGCATGATGGCATGGTGTACGCGGGGAGCGCCTCCGGTCTTTACGCGCTGAACGACGGCACCGTCGTATGGAGCCACGATGGAACTGTATGCTCCCAGCCCGTCTACCATAACGGAAAAATCATCGCCGGCGGCAATGACAGCGTCTCCTGCCATGCCGCAGCGGATGGCACCCTGCAGTGGACGACGTCAGTGAACGGCTCTGCATACGTTTCAGCTGTACTGGACGACCACGTCTATGCCGCGGCGGGACATCACTGTTATGCCATAGACGTGACGGATGGCAGCATCTCCTGGACCTTCGCCGCGGGAGCACCGATGACGTCATCGCCTGCAGTACATGATACTATGGTGTACGTGGGCAGCTGGGATAATCACATATATGCCCTGGACGCGGACAGCGGCGAGATGCAATGGAAATATGCAACCGGCTGGGGGGTTGACACGACGCCGGCCGTCGACGACGACCACGTCTACCTTGGCTCGATGGATAACAGCCTGTATTGCCTCGATGCAACGGACGGCGAGCTGCAATGGATGCAGAGTTTCGCTTCAGCCGTGCATTCGTCCCCGGTCCTGTACGGCGACTACGTGTTTTTCGGCTGCGACGACGGCCATGTGTACGCGTGCAACCGGTCGACCGGCGCCACTGCGTGGAGCTATGCCCCTGCCTACACGATGCAGCGGGACGTGTACAACTTCGTGACCACAGCCATCCGTTCGACGCCAGCCCTGGCCGAGCAAACCTGCTATGTCGGCGCAGCCGGCCATGTCTATGCCCTTGATGCACAGACGGAACCCTGGCCCATGAAAAGTGAAACCGGCGAGGATGATGGCACTGCTGGAGCCTGGTGGCTTGTCGCTGTTGTGCTTGGCGCGATTGCAGGTGCCGGGGCATACCTCTGGTACAGCGGCAGATTGCCTTTTATTCCCCGGCCATAAATAGATCCTTGCAGACAGCGGGCTATGATTATCGTGAGGCTACATAGATATGAGCCTCGTCGACACCCTTGATGGCCTTGAGTTGATAATACGCGGTGCTGACCGCTGCGACATCCCCGGAAAACATGAGCACCTCGCAGCATGAGCAGGCGGTGGCATCGAAATCAGAGTGCATAAAACTCCTGAAAATATGCATGTGCTGATGCCGAACCGTGGACACCTCCGCTGCCGCATCATGCTCATAGAGCAACGTGATGACACCCTCGATGGTACCCCGACGCTCATCCAGGCAGGCCTTCTCTCTGAGCAAGGCCCGTACCGCATCTCTGACGAGCTCAGAGCGGCTGTGGTATCCCATATCTGCCACGGCGGCTCGTATCGCTTCATCCATCCGTGCAGGCAGACTCAGGGAGACGATGCGGGCCTGCTGCTCCTTCTTCGTCATGTCATCCTCCTGTACAGCGCGGCAAACACGAAAAATGCTGCAGCGGTGAACACGATGACTCCGCTGGTCGCGACGTCGTAGACAGCCGAGAGCGAGATGCCGAGGAACATGCTGAGCAGTCCCACGCCGACAGCCGCCATCGTAGTGCGGCGGAATGATAGATTGAACTGCAGCGCTGTCAGACCGGGCAGCACGATCAACGCGACGACGAGAATGATGCCAATGACCTTGATGGAGAGCGTCACCGTCGTGGCGACCAGGATATGGAAGCCCATGGACAGCGGGGTCACCGGGATGCCCATCAACCGGGCTGCCTCCTCGTCGAACGTAATGGACAATAACTCCTTGTGGAAAACACCCAGGAACAGCGCCGCGGCGACCCCCAGCCCCGACACGATGACGAGGTCCGCCCGGTCGATGGTCAGGATGGAACCGAACAGGTAGCTGAACAGTTCCACGTTGAAACCACCAGCCAGGCTAATGATAATGAGACCCCCGGAAAACCCGAGAGCCAGCATCACTGCGATGGCTGCATCCGAGTGAGCGATACCCTTCCGCCGCATGTAGGCAATCGCCAGCACGGCCACCGTGGAGACCAGCCAGGCGGTCAACAACGGGTTGACGTGCAGCAGCAATCCCAGCGCGATGCCCCCGAAGGCCGTATGAGCAATGCCGTCACCAATCATCGTCTCCCGGCGTAGAATGAGGAAAAACCCGACCCAGGCGCATACCAGCGCCGTGACCAGCCCGCCGAGCAGTGCATGCTGGAAAAACTGGTATCCAAGCAGCCGGGGTAGATCGAGCAACGTAAGGCTACTCATCGGCGAACACCCCCGTGCATTCATGCCGATGGAACACGAAATGGAAGTGGTCGCCGTAGACCTCCCGGAGTATCTCATTGGGTTCCAAGTCGTCAGTGATATCTGCCACGTAGACATCCCGGTTGACGCACATTACCTTGGACATGCGGCAGAACACCGCCGCCAGGTCATGGGACACGATAATGATGGTCAGACTCCGTGCCTCATTCAAATCGCTGAGTTTTTTGTAAAATCGCTCCTGTGTTTCCGCATCGACGCCCGTGACCGGTTCATCGAGCAGCAGAATATCCGGATCACGCACCAATGCCTTGGCCACGAACACTCGCTGCTTCTGTCCCCCTGAGAGATGACCGATGCGCCGGTCTGCCAATGCGTCCATCTCCATGAGTTCCAGCGTCTCATCAACCGCCTGCCAGTCCGTCTGGCTGAATGGGCGACCCATACTATCCCGAGTGATACGCCCGAGCCCGGTGAGCTCCCGCACAGTGAGCGGAAACGAGGCATCGAAGTTGATGGCATCCTGCGCCACGTAGGCAACGCGCTGCCAGTCCGAGAATGCTTTGATATCCTGGCCGAATAACCGGATGATGCCGGCGGATGCAGGAATGATGCCAAGGAGAGCCTGCAGCAGCGTGGTCTTGCCGCCACCATTGGGTCCAACCATGCCCACGTAGTCACCCTGCTCGATGGTGAAGGATGCATCGCTGATGACCGTGGCGCCAGACCGGGTGATGGTAAGCCCGTCAGCCTCGATTACAGGAGCAGCGGTCATGCGTCCAGCCCCCGCTTGAGGTTTTCCAGGTTCGCTTCCATCTGCTCGAAATAATCCAGGCTGTTGACGGGGCCAAGCATGAGGTACAGCTCGAGAACCTCAGCCTCGCGGCCCGTCCGCTGCCGGAGTGTCCGCTGCAGCGTATCGGCATACGTGTCAGAGTATACAGGGTCAACGTAAATAGTGTACACGTCTTCCTGCTCCATGCGGTCCACGAGCGAAGCGATCGCCGAGGTGCTAGGCTGCTCGTCGCCGGATAAGCCTATGACGCTCTGCTGTTCGAACCCGTAGCGCTCCGCCAGGTAGCCATAGGCTGCATGGGTGACGAAGATGACGTTTTTCTGTCGCTCCGTGAACTGGTCCTGGTAGCGCCCGTCGAGCTCGGTGAATCGCTGCTGGAGCTGCGCCCAGTTGTCAGCGTAGTCCGATGCATTGGCCGGGTCCCGGGCAGCAAATGCTTCATAGATGGCATGGGCCTGCTGCGCTGCCGTATGCGGGCTGACCCAGGTATGGGGGTCCGCCTGTCCACTGATGGTGCGCAGCGATGCGTTGGCAGTGGTTTCTACGATGGTTTTACCGCGGGTGGTGAGCGCTGGCAGCACGTCATCCTCGAACCAGTGGTCGAGGTGGGCGCCGTTGTAGATGAGCACGTCCGCGTCGTCGGCGGCCAGGATGTCGCTCGTGGTGGGCTGCCAGGCGTGTATCTCGGTGTTGGGTGGCACCAGCGTTGCCACGGTTACGTGCTCGCCGCCGATTTCTTCGGCAAGGTAGGCCAGCGGGTAGAATGTTGCCATGACCTGCAATCGGTTATCGTCATCTGCCGGCTGTTCCTGGTAGACGGCGCCGCCGATGACTGATGCAGCGATGGCGACTGCGGCTGCCAGCACGATGAGTTGTATCCTTCTCTTTTGCGGCGCACCTGTCATAGCAAAGCATAGCTGGAGTATTTTATTAATTTTTTCCATTTTTTTAATAATTTTAGGCTGACTGTTTGCGGCCTGTAACATTTATACGTACGGTTACGTTATGCCCCCTATGAACCATCGTGCCAGCGTTGTTACAGCCATTTGCATGCTCATTCTGGCCGTACCGGCATCCGCCGTCACCTCTCTGGCCGAGGCAGATGCCACCGACCCAAACCCGGTCATCCTCGACATGGTCGAACAGGTCAATGAGTCTATGGTATTCTATTACCTGGACTCGCTCATGTCATTTGGACCC
>JBNGDQ010000003.1:15512-31299 GCA_049975285.1 Thermoplasmatota archaeon | reverse complement strand
CGCTCTGAGAGCCATAGTACTCCTCGGGTATCTCCTCAATCGTCAGGTCACCCTGCAGCAGATTATAGAAACTCGTGCCCTGCTCCATCTCATCATTGAGATAAAAACCCGCCGAGAAAATCGAGAGTAACACGAACACGGAGAGCAGGAATACCTGTAGCGTCTGCCGATCCGGAAAAATAAAAGCCGCGATTCTTTTCAGTACATCCGTTGCATCCCACTGCACGGCCAGATAATCGCTACTTGCATTAGTTATTTTCGATATATCCCGGGGTTACTCTCGCACAATCATGACCGGGCCGTCAGCGTGATGCATGACCTTCTCCGACACAGAGCCAATCAGGATGCGATCCAGCGCGGTCATACCCTTGCTGCCCATCACGATGAGGTCATTCTTGCCGGCGAGCTCGATGATCTCATGGTCCGGGATGCCCTCCACCATCTTTTTCTCCACCTTCACGTCTTCCTCCATGCCCATGCTCTCCACCTCATCCAGCGCCGCCAGACCCTCCTTCTCCAGGAACCGGTCGATGTTGAAGGAGCCCAGCTCCTCCGGGGAGGGAATCTTGGCGATGAGCGAAGCGTCGACGACGTAGAGCGCCACGACGTTCACGCCGAGATGCTTAGCCAGATAGATAGCCTTACGGGCAGCCTTCTTTGCGCCCTCCGAACCATCGATGGGGGCGATGATACGCTCGAATTCTCGTGCCATTACTCATTAAATGCTCGATGGCATTTAAAGGTATCCACTACAGACCAGCTTCATCCCGGAGCGTCGAAGCGAGGTCAGTCTTCTCCCAGGTGAAATCCGGGTCATCGCGGCCGAAGTGACCATAGTTGCTCGTCTTCTGATAGATGGGACGGAGCAGGTCCAGCTGCTCGATGATGCCCTTCGGCGTCGTCTCGAAATGCTTGTTTACCAGCTTAAGGATGTCCTGGTTGGGGATTTGCTCGGTGCCGAAGCTATCAATCATCAGGGAGAGCGGCTCCGTGATACCGATGACGTAGGAGAGCTGCACCTCGCACTTGTCGCAGATACCCGCCGCGACGAGGTTCTTTGCGATATACCGAGCCATGTAGGCCGCCGATTTGTCCACCTTGGTGGGATCCTTCCCGGAGAACGCGCCGCCGCCGTGACCCGCCACGCCGCCATAGGTGTCAGCGATGATCTTCCGCCCGGTCATACCCACATCCGCGACGGGGCCACCCTTCACGAATCGACCCGTGTTATTGATATAAAACCGGGTTTCATCCACCAGCCAGTCAGCGCAGACGGGCTCGATGACCTCCCGCTGGATGTCCTCCCGGAGTTTTTCCAGCTCCACGTCTTCATCATGCTGCGCTGCGACGACCACCGAGGTGAGATGCTGCGGCTGACCGTCCGTGTAGCTGGCGGTCACCTGTGTCTTGCCGTCCGGCCGCAGATACGGCAGGATGCCCTTCTTCCGGACTTCCTCCAGACGCTGCGCGAGCTTGTGCGCCGTCATGATGGTCACCGGCATGTATTCCTTTGTCTCCGTGGTGGCATAGCCGGACATCATGCCCTGGTCGCCGGCCCCGATGTCGCCTTCCCTGTTGACGCCCATCGCGATGTCCTCCGACTGGCTGTGGATGCTGGTGAGCACGCCGACCGTGTTGTAGTCAAAGCCGTAGACGGGCTTATCGTAGCCGACATCCGCGATGACGCCCCGCACGATCTCCGGAATCTCAACATAGGCCTTGGTGGTAATCTCTCCGCTGACGATGACGAAGCCCATGCCCGCCATGGTCTCACAGGCCACCCTCGCCTGGGTATCCTGCCGGAGTATCTCGTCCAGCACAGCATCGCTTATCTTGTCGCACACCTTGTCTGGATGCCCCTCCGCCATGGATTCAGAGGTAAACAGAAAGTTTCCCTTCTTCATGACCCGGAATATGCCGCGCTCATATTAATGTAATGGTGCTAGATGCGTGCCTCGTGCCTCGTCAGATAATACTTTTGCAGGTGCGCCGGGAAATCCTGCCGGGGAATGTATCCCATGGATAGCCAGTTTTTAGCCGTAGCGATGGCGGTCTCCAGCTTCTCCCGCGTTGCATCATCAGTGGCCATGCTCTGCAGGGCCTCCAGCACCGTCATGTTGTAATACATCCAGGTGACCTCTTGGAATGGTGTAAACTGATGCACCGCATAGGGATTATAGAGCACGTTCTCCGCCAGCTTCTGCTCCTTATACATCTCCAATACATTCATGTAGACATGGGCCAGCAGCCATATCGCGCCCAGGATGACCAGGAACACGAGCGCGACACCGGCATAGGGATGAATGCCACGCCAGGCCAGGTAGGGATAGGCGGTGAGTGCAATGTTCAACGTGAGCAGCACCACGCTGCCCACCATGGCCACCTGTTTTATCTTGGTCAACTCGACGTTGAATTTTTTCTTTAGCTCTCTGAAAATCGGCATGATATCACGCGTATGATATCCTGCCCGGGCAGATGAACGTTTCGCCGTCGAGCGAAAAAGAATGCAGGGGACGAGATTTGAACTCGCGGACCTCTACAGGACAAGGCCCTCAACCTTGCGCCGTTGGCCATGCTTGGCTACCCCTGCATCAGGTGAATGCATATGGCCCGTTCATTTAAAAGTTAATCGCCTGTACAGTGCCAGGGCCAGGAATACCGCCAGGCCAGCCAGCGCCAGGGAAAACCCGGGTGTTTGTTCTTCCTCCGCCACCACGACTTCCTGCGTCGCCGTATACGTGGCCCCGTCGTCATCCTGCACGGTCAACGTGACCCGGTAGACGCCCTTGTCTTTGTAGACATGCGTGGCATCCTGCTGGCTGGCTGTACCGCCGTCATCGAAGTCCCATGTGTATGCCACGATGGAGCCGTCGGGGTCCATGGCGGTGCCATTGAACATGACTCGGTCGTTCGCCCGGGGCTTGTCCGGCTGCCAGGTAAACAACGCCGTCGGAGGCAGGTTGCACGGCGTATACAGCGTAGTATATATCTCCCGGTTGATGATGACCTGATTGGGGGGAATAATCTGCTGCGTGTAGATGGCTCCCGTAGCAACGATGCCGTCCAGCTCGGCGGCATCCCAGGCGACGTCCTCCCCGGTCCCGTCTCCATTATATCGGACGACGTCGGTGAACGTCCCATTATACAGGTATTCCACCAGCAAGAAATCACGGGAATTCGAGCTCCGGTTGTACACGTTTCCCGTCAGGAATACGCGTCCCTGAGCGGCCAGCAGCGCCTTGCCCTCCGCGGTTTTCCCGTAGTAGTGCTGGGTCTCATTGCCTCCCTCCATGGATGGCACCGTCCCAATCGAGATGTTTCCCGCCTCGCTGTACAGGAGGACGATGCCGTTCGAGGTCGCCACCATGTCCCGGATGGGTCCAGCAGTGAAAAACCGCGTGGCAGTTATCCCGCCGGTGTGATTCAATGAGCTGAGGAGGCCCACGCCGTCTCGTTCTCCCGCGATGAATATCACGTCCTCGTGGATGTCAATGCCGTATATGCGGCCCCGTCCACTGGTATTCCAGGCCACGTCTCCCTGAGCATCGAAGGCGACGACGTGGAACAGCGGCTCGGTAACCCCGTCGGTGCAGCCCACCACGATGGTGGTCTCGTTGTCCCCGATTGCCAGATCGGTGACCCGGCACGGGCGACGCCATCTATTCTCCCAGAGCTGCGTGCCATTGGCATGGAATGATTTGACGACAAAGGTGCCATTGCTGAAAGCAACGCTGACTGCGTTCGCCATCGCGCCTACGGCGATATCCCGATATCCATCCTTCGCCATCCGTCTTTCGGGCACCGGGAACTGTTTCTCCCAGGCCAGATCGCCGCTCAGGTTGTATTTCAACAGCCGGTATCCATCGAAGGAACCAAGGGAGAGACCGCCCACGTAGACGCTCTCGTTCGCCGCGGTGATACTCCGCCCTTCATCATAGCCGGGCTGACTGTACACGCCCCAGGCTCCCTGGATAGATGGCGTCAGCAGCATGGCTGTGATACCGAGCATGATTATAGCTGCCCCAAGCCTGTGCCCCATGACTACCAATCGGGGCATAATTATTTCAACTTTTTGATAGCCGCCGCGTAATCGGAGGTGCCAAACACGGCTGACCCTGCGACAACGACGTCGACCCCGCGTTCTTTCAGGATACCAATGTTTCCATCGTCGACCCCGCCGTCTACCTGGAGGTAGACATCCCGTCCCCCTATCATATGGCTGGCCTGCTCAATCTTGGGAAGCATGGATGCAATGAAGGACTGCCCCCCGAAGCCAGGATTGACGGTCATGACGAGCAACAAATCAAGATCGCTGACCACGTTCTCTACCAGAGACAGCGGCGACCCCGGGTTGAGGGAGACCCCGGCTTTGCACCCCGCATCATGTATCTGTCCGATGAGCCGGTGGAGATGATCTGCAGCCTCCGCGTGCACGGTGACGATGTCGGCCCCGGCCTCCGCGAACGCCTGGATATAGTGCTCCGGCTCGGCTATCATGAGGTGGACGTCGAACGGCAGCTCGGTGGAGGGACGCAGGTCTTTCACCACGCCTGGGCCGATAGTGATGTTGGGGACGAAGTGGCCGTCCATGACGTCGATGTGTATCCAGTCCGCCCCGGCGGCCTCGACCGCGCGGATCTCGTCACCCAGCCGGGAGAAATCGGCGGAGAGGATAGAGGGCGCCACCAGTGTCATGCTGGTAAAGGAGGAACCGGCTTTAATACTTTGTGACCTCAGGGGGACACGAACTCCTGGAGGTTTTCGAGCTCCGGGTTGACCTTGCCCCACCTGATCGGAGTGAAGGCAACGCTGCACAGCTCCGGTTTTTCCAGCAGGGATTCCCAATATGCCTTGCGGAGGTTATCGAAGTATTTCCTGGCAGTCGCCCAGTTTTTCGCCGCGAAGACTACAATCCAGTCATAGGTACCCGTCAAATGGTAGACGTCGATGAGCCGGACGGCCATCGTGCCGGGGATATCCTCCCGGATCCGCTGTATCTGATGCTGCGCGAATTCCGTGGTCATCGGCCGGGTTTTTAGGAGCACCATGAACAGCCGCCAGCCCAGCTTTTCCTCGTCGACGACGGCAGTGTAACCCCAGATGGCATGGGACTCCTCGAGCTTGTTCTGCTCCCGCCAAACTTTTTGCCGATAGGTATCACATTTCTCGGCGATTTTCTGCAGGCTTTGCCGCGCGTCGATGAGCAACTGGTCCAAAATATCGCTTATTTTGAACAGTGTAGTGTTACTTTTTTTCATTTTATCTCCATATATCTACAATTTGTTACAAATATATGTTGCAAATGTATATATATGTTACTAAAAATAGCATATCACCGAGACACTGGCGTAGCCAGTGTGGAGGTGACCCAGTATGGAATGCCAAAATCTCATAAAAACAGTCGGAAGGGATGCAGAAGCACAGATAGAGCTGGCCCAGCTCGTCGCCGGCTACATGCGGGAAGCCCAATCCCAGCAGCGCAAGACCGAGCTCTACAACGTGCTCGAACGCCTCCTCTATCCGGAATGGAACGGGAACGGGAATGGACACAGCGGAAACGGCGGTGCAACCCATGCCAGCCGTTAATGTCACCATCGAAAAAATCCCCATCAACGGTGCTCACGCAAAAGAAAAAATAGAACTCGAAGTGACGCCGGAACACGCTGCCTTCCTCAAAGAATTGACCAGCGACGCCTGGTGCACCAGCGACACCCACATCTACCGCCTGTCCATCGACGACGGTACACCCCCCACCGCGCCATCGATCCGGTGTCTCTACCACAATCTGCTGCCCCAGTAAACACGCATTTTTATCCCGTCTTTTTCTCCCCACATATGTCATCTGTTAAACTTAAAAAGCACCTGGCTATCACCATGTATGGCGGAGCGCATCTCCATCGTCGTCGACCACCGCGAACGATGCTCCGGCATCGCCGCCCTGCTCCGGGCGCATGACGTCGACGTCCAGGAGGAACAACTACCAGTTGGCGACTACATCATCAGCGAACGCATCGCCGTGGAACGCAAACGCGCCACGGATTTCCTTGACTCCCTAGTCGGCCAGCGGCTCTTCGACCAGGTCGGACGCCTCGCTGACGCCTACCCCAGGCCTATCCTGGTCATCGAGGGCGACGGCCTCTTCTCCCGGAATATACACGAACGGGCCATCTACGGGGCCCTCTCCTCCATCGTCGTCGACTACAACTTCTCCGTCTTCACCGCGGCCGACGTCACCGAGACCGCCCGTCTCCTCTACAGCATGGCCTACCGGGAACAGGTCAAGACCAGTCGATCCATCGCGCTCCGCGGCAGCACGCCGACCCAATCACTCCCAGAGCAGCAGCGCTACGTCATCGAGGGACTGCCCTTCGTCTCCGCCGTCTCGTCACAGAAGCTCCTGGACTACTTTGGCTCCGTCCGCCGGGTCATCAACGCCACCATAGAGGAGCTCCAAGAAATCGAGGGCATCGGAGAAAAAAAAGCGCGGGAAATCAAGCGTATCATCGAGTCCCGATGGTGCGACGACGAGGAGCAGGGCGAGGAGCCCGATGAATGAACGGTCTCGCCGGCGGCGAAGCAGTTAAATAGCCCGCCCGGCGGGGGCCTAAATCTTTTTAATGAGCGTGCGTTGACAAAGCATGAAGCGGGCGCCGCGGAAACTGCTCGACGTCAACGAGACAGCGTTTTCCACCAAAAACGCATCGGCGCTCTGCCTGAAATGCCGGGGCGCCAAACGGCTCTGCGGCAAGGACCGCTGCCCCATCCTGGTCAAGTTTTATTCGCATAAGCAGACGCAGCCGTTCATCGATGGCACGTCGCTGCATGGTGCCACGCCGCCATCTGTCTTCGTCGGCCGTTATGGCTATCCCAAGGTCAGCGTGGGGCCCATGCTGCCGCCGATGCAGGGCGACACCTCGATGATTGATACCCCGGAGCTCTGGCGGGGGAAGAGCATCGACGACATCGTGGATTTCCGGATGAAGCTGGTGCGGGGTAAGTACCGGACCTCGGTGCATGACTTCTCGGGGAAAATCGTTGACTACACCCGGGAGATAGGGCTGGCGGCGCGCTCCGTCGACACCGAGATGACATTCACCAAGAAGCCTCGGGGCTCCATCGCCTTGTATGACAGCGTGCAGCCG
Source organism: Thermoplasmatota archaeon (assembly GCA_049975285.1). Classification (GTDB taxonomy): domain Archaea; phylum Thermoplasmatota; class E2; order UBA202; family DSCA01; genus CAZESS01. The sequence goes on along the minus strand of JBNGDQ010000003.1, from coordinate 24,157 downwards.
CATGGACCATCCGGCTCGATAAAAAAAGTCTGGGTGGAGAATCCCTCGGTGGACAAGAAAATCGAGAAGGCATTCTACGACGGCGATTTGAAGGCGCGGGATGCGGTACTGGAGCTGTACAACCAGGGCACGCTGGTGTCTCGTATCCAGAAGGCGTTCTCCGTCGGCGCCTTCGGCATCGAGGACAACCGGAAGTTCGTGCCCACCCGGTGGAGCATCACCGCCGTGGACTCCACCATCGGCAACGAGCTCAAGGAGCAGGTGAAGCAGTATCCCTACATCAATGAATGCCGCGTCTATGAGACATACAGCCTGGACAACCGGTGGCTCGTCGTGATGTATCCCTCCAGCTATGAATATGAGCTCATCGAGGCCTGGTTCCCCAACACGACGTGGAATCCCTCCGGCCGACAGATCGTCATCTTCGGCGACCACGAGTTCTACGACGGCCGGACGACCTACGCCACCATCGGCGGCTGCTACTATGCCGCCCGGCTGGCCACTGCCGAGGCATTGAACAGGGAGCGACGGCAGGCAGGCATCGTGGTGCTCCGGGAGACGCATCCCGGCTACATCATGCCCGTCGGGGTGTGGAACGTCCGGGAGAACGTCCGGGCGGCCATGCAGAGCGACCCGCATCGCTTTGCCTCTCTAAAGCAAGCGTTGGGCTACGTGGAGGACGTCATGGACATCCCGCTGCACCGGTGGATAGAGACGAGCGAGCTGCTGCAGAGCCGGTTGTACCAGCGGCGGCTGGACGACTACCTTGAACCATGAAACAGCGGTGGTGTAAGACGGCGCTCTCCCCGTCGGGTTTGCCCGGCCTGGACTATGCATTGAATCCCTACACGGGATGTGCACATGGCTGCCGGTACTGCTATGTGCCGGCGGTGCTCCATCAGCCACGCTCTGCGTTGACTGACGTGGCAGCAAAGATAAACATCCCGCAGGTGCTCCGCAAGGAATTGAAGCAAAAACATCGAGGCATCGTGGGTATCGCCACCGTGACTGATCCCTACCAGCCAGCGGAGCGAGACTACAAGCTCATGCGGAAGTGTCTCCCGTTGCTGCAGAAGCATGACATGCCCATCGATATTCAGACCAAGTCAGGGCTCGTCACGCGGGACATCGACCTGCTACAGTCGTTTACCCGCATCGCCGTTGGCGTCACCATAACCACCCTGGATGAGGACATCCGGCGACGGCTAGAGCCAGGTGCACCTCCCGCGGAGCAGCGCCTCGATGCCCTACGGGAGCTCTCAGACAATGACATTGATACCTACCTCTTTTTCGGGCCTATCCTCCCGGACCTGGAGCCCGGTGAGGCTGCCGGATACGTGCAGCGCTTCGCTGATGCTGGCGCCGATGAGCTCATGGTGGACACGCTGCACCTCAAGCCGGGCGTCTGGGATAGCGTTGCGGCGGTGCTGACAGATGAGAAACAAGCGTTGTACCGGCAGCGGCTGCAACGGGAGAGCTCCTACTATACGGATATTATCAGGGAGATAGAAACAGCCTGCCGGACCCTCGGGCTTCTCTGCCGCCGGGCCTTCGGCTAGCCTGTGTTATTGTTCACCTTCATATAGCCGGCGTACTCGCTCGGCGCCGTCGACGTCATCGATAACACGTTCGACGCTGTGAGGCACCAAATCCCGCCAGCCTTCGTCTCCCTGCGCCATCTTGTGCCGGATGACGGTGCCGGAGTAGCGCTCCCGCTCATATTCCGGGGTGTCCTCGATGCGGTAGCCTGCAGCGGTGAATATCTCCTGGATGAGTGGCTTGTTGGAGAGCACGACGTCGAAGGATGGACAGAGATCTGCTACGTGATGGGGATACAGCCCGTAGCGATTGATATCGGGAACGGGTACGATGGCCACGCGGTCGCTGAACTTCGCGAGGGCTCGATGGGTCATCAGGTAGCGTTCCCCGCCGGTGAAGGGATTGACGAAGGAGTAGCTCTGCCGGGCGGAGCCGATGGCGACGACGAGCTCGCCGTACCGGTCGAGGGCATACTCGGCAACGCTGGCATGTCCGCGGTGGAAGGGCTGAAACCGTCCAAGGAGGAGGGCTCGCATACCAGAAAATCAGTCCGGGACATAAAAAGGTATTGCTATGGCCAGCGCGGCATATAAAACCCTAAATAGCGGTATCCGTTATATTTCTGGGGTGAAAGCATTGACCATTGAAAATGTCATGAAGGCCCGGGAGGAGATGCTGCAGCGCTTGTACATGTTTGCGATAGAGCACGGCGCTACCCCGATGCCCGCTGACCAGTTCCCGGATAAAATCGATGGTAACATCCGGGCGTTCAATCTCTACTACCTCCGGGAGGGCGGCTACATCGTAGAGGAGACCTCCGGCGGGGGAACCGGCTACCGTATCACGGCCTCAGGCATCCGGTTATTCGAGGAACTCTACGACAAATACAACATATAAACGGGAACATTTTTTAACGACAGCGTCATTCCCTATCGGTCGCCGGCGTAGCTTAGCGGTAGAGCGGCTGACTTGTAACCCTTTTACGCATAAGGCGTAGAAGCGTTAGCGGAAAAGGGGCAGGATATCAGCAGGTCGAGGGTTCAAATCCCTCCGCCGGCTCTCACACCAGAGAAGAGAAAACAGGAGGAGGGAGATGCAGACAGACACGTGTGACGTGCTGATTGTCGGGGCAGGAGCCGCAGGCTCAGTGGCAGCGCTCACCGCGCTCCAGGCCGGTCTCGATGTCATCGTGGTGGAGAAAGAGCCCACGCCTGGCCGGCATACGCAGACAAAGATTGATTTAACTGATGGCCTCGACCTGGGTCCGATACTAGACGAGCTGGACCTGCCCGTCATCGACCGTTCACATCGCTCTCGCTGGTTTTCCCCCCGGCATGTCCTTGACTATACATCCGGCATCCCGAGTCTATACGTGAAGCGAGGATGTGACCCTGACTCCTTTGAAACCAGGATGGCGGCGAGACTCCAGGATGCCGGGATACGGATGCTCACCGGTGCAACTCCGATACGATTCAAGCGGGGTGACAACGGCCGGGTGCAGACAGTATTCGTCCGCCGGGGTACCGAGACAAGAGCGATAGCACCGTCATGCGTCATTGGGGCTGACGGAGCTGACTCGACCGTGCGGGCATTGTCTGGTCTCTCCCCGGGCGACCAGGTGTTCGGCGCGTTTCATGCCTACGGGGTATACGGGACGGATTTTGCTATACCACCCGGGGAGCCGTATATCTTCTTCCATCGCGATATGGCCCCGGGAGGCTATGTCTTCGCGGGGAGAAGCCGGAACAATGAATGCGTACTCGGCGTGGGATTTGATCCTTGCATGGAGAAGAGAACCGGGAAGGACTGCTTCGCTGCTGCCACGTCGCATCCTCACATTGGCGGCATACTGGACGGTGCAACCATCATCAATCATTTCAGTGGCCTCGGCGTCTATGGTTCGTTGACCCGGCGGGCAACGGCAAACGTGCTCCTCGCCGGGGATGCCGGGAGACTGCTGGACCCGTTGATTTGCTTTGGGTTACGGCAGGCGATACTCTCAGGATATGCCGCTGCCGTCGTCTGCAGAGAATCACTCGCGGGAGCATCTGCCCGGGACCCATCGCAGGTATATGAGGACCAGATTGCAGACCTGGTGACTATAAACAATCTGGGTCTCTTTTTAAGAAAAGTCTATCGAACCCTGGGCAACCGGGATATGGACACCATCGTCAAGATACTATCTGACGCCCAGCAGGATGGATTGAACCTGGATCATCTATTCCGGAACCATAACCGGATATTACTCAGGCACATCCTCCGCCATAGCGGCGGCTGCACCCGGATGGCCGTTAAAACCATGCCGTACCTGGTAGAATATCTGCTGAAAGTACAGCACCTGTAACGCTATTTTTTGGAGATGGCCAGGAAAACAGGTCAGCGGGATTCACTTGTTTTTCTGGGGAGTGGATAGTAGAGTACGTTGCCCCGGGTATCATGATGCCGCTGCATCAGCAGAGAGCGGTAGAGCGCCGCGAAGCTGTGACCCCGCTCCGTCAACTGGTAGCCTGCATCGGTTTTTTCGACGAGGTTGTCGTCCTGCAGCTGGTTGAGATGGAAGGCAAGCTTGGCCGAGTGGTTGATGCCCAGGCGCCTGAGGAAATACGAGTACGGGAGCATATTCTTTTGTTCGAGGAGATACAGGACATCCCGGCGGATAGGGTGGTCGAGCGTCGCGATGACGTCCTCCACGAAAACGGCTATGTCGCCTTCGTTGACGATGCGATCCATGAATGCTGGCTCCATCGAGGCATCATAGAGCACAAGCAGAGTGACATCGCCCGTGTCGGCGCGGCGATGCAGGTATGACAGGTATCGGTCCACGGCATCTGCCTCGTATCGCTGGAACAAGGAATCGATGTCGGCGTGCACGATGAATGAAGCGGCATGGCTATCCATGAATGCGCCGATATCCTCCTGCAGCTTGGCCAGCGAGACGTCGTCCGGCTCCAGTTCAAGGTGTTCGTCAGCCGTGAAGGAAAGCCGGTTTTCCAGCTGAGCGGGCTCCCGGGCGACAAGCAACATGGCCGTGTCCTTATCCCGGGCGGCCAGCAGCGACTGGATTCGTCCCTCCACGGAGGGCAGCTCCCCGTAGGATGCAGCAGTCTCCCGGACCAGGGTCAGCAGGCGCTCCGGCTCGAATGGTTTCTCGATGAAGTCGACAGCCCCGGTTTTCATTGCTTCCACGGCTGATGCAACGTCCCCGTAACCGGTCACCACGATTATCGGCGCGTGGATGCCATCCGCCTTCGCCTGCCGGAGCACCTCGAGGCCATGCATGTCGGGCATCTTGAGATCGAGCAATACCACGTCGTAGTGGTGACGGTGCAGCGCCTGCAGGGCTTCTTCTCCCCGGGCTGCGGTGTCCACCTCGACGTTGTGCAGACCCATATATCTCGCGGTCTGCCGGCGGAAGGTTTCATTATCGTCGACGACCAGGACTCTCATGCCTGTTCCTCCCGAAGCGGCAAGGTCACCGTGACCATGGTGCCCTGCCCTGGCTCGCTTTCGATGTCGATGGTGCCTCCCTGTCGTTCGATGATCCATCGGGCGATGTACAGCCCGAGACCGGTCCCCTCGCCGGGCGGCCGCGTGGTAAAGAACGGGGTATCAGCCTGCGCCTGTATCTCGCTATCCATGCCCACGCCGGTATCCGCTATGGTCACCACGACCTTGCTGCCCGTTGTCTCCGAGGTAATGGTAACGTGATGGCTCTCCTTATCCGGGTCCCGAGCCAGCACCGCATTTTTGACGAGATTGACAAACGCCCGATACAGCTGATGTTCATCTGCCATCACTCCGGCCGCAGCCACTGAGACCTCGATGGCCACCTTGATGGGAGTCGTATCGCGAACGGCATCCACCACCTCGGTGACAACCGACGCCAGGTCTATCGGCTGAAGATCCATCTCGTCCAACCGGGAGAAGCCCAGCACCTGCTTGACAATGGCGGACGCATTATCCACCTCTCTATGGATGACCTCCAGCTCCTCGCAGGGTTCAAGCGCACATTCAGATGCCAGGCAGTCAGCCGCCAGGGCTATGTTGGCCAGGGGCGTGTTCAGCTCATGGGAGACCACAGCGGCGATGCGGCCCAGCGCCGCGAGCTGCGCCTGCCGCTGGCGTTCTTCCTCCACCTGTTTACGCTCCGTGATATCCTCGACCAAGCCGACGCCCCAGAGCGGCTCGCCGTCCTCACCTCTGACCACCGACATGGTGAGATTGGCCCATACAACCGAGCCGTCCTTCGCGATATACCGTTTTCCCATCGTATATTCATCCCGTTTTCCCTCCTGTACCTCCCAGTACATCTCCAGGTCTTTATCGACGTCGTCCGGATGCGTAAACTCGGGAAACCGCATGGACGCCAGCTCCTGCTCGCTGTAGCCGAGCATATCCTGAAAAGCAGGGTTGCTGATCACCGCCCGTCCCTCGACGTCGACGAGCGCAATGCCGATGGGCGCATGGGTAAAGATGGACCTAAACTTTTCTTCGCTTTCCCTGAGCGCCTGCTCGGTCTTTTTCCGCTGGGTGATGTCCCGGGCGATGAGCTGTACGTGATGGCCGCCGCCAGGAACCTCGAGCGGAATGACGATGTTCTGGTACAGACGCCCGCCCCGTTCATCGGTCATCTCCACGATGGTATCATGCTTGATGGCCTCCCGCAGAGCAGCCATCCGCTGCTGGAAGATATCCTCCGGCAACACCTCGGATGCAGGCCTGCCGACGAGCTCCTCCAGGCGGTAGCCCAGAGCGCGCGCCATCGCTGGGTTCACGGTCACGAAGCGTCCCTCCTCATCCGCCTCGGCTATCAACTCGGGAGATGCCTCTATCAGCCGTCGATACCGTTCCTCTGCCTGCTGGCGCTCTGTGACATCTCGGATGTTCCCCTGGATGCCCACGGATTTTCCGTCCCTGATGACAGGAGTGGCGTTTATCTCGACGATAGCGACGGTGCCATCTTTTCGTTTGAGGCCATAGCGGAGTGCCTCGATGGAATACCCGCGCTTGAGGTCCACAACTGCTTTCAGCAGCCGCGGCAGGTCCCGCTTGCGGATGTAGCGGCCAAAAAACGTGCCCTCTACCTCCTCCGGCTCGTAGCCGGCGATTCGCCGGACCGCCGGCGAAACATAGGTAAATACGCCGCGCCAGTCCATGGAGAAGATGCCGTCGAAGCTCTGCTCGGCGAGACGCCGGAATTTTTCCTCGCTCTCCTGCAACTCCTGCTTCATTTTTTTCTGCTCGGTGACATCGCGGGTAACGCCGGCAAAGGCTGTCGGGTTGCCCTCGTCGTCGTATATCGTCGCCACGCTTAGCTCAGCTAAAAACGGAGTTCCATCCTCTCGGAGGAATGTGTAGGGAATGTTTTCTATAAGACCGTCCTCTAAGACCCGTTGCATGTTTTCCCGGGCCCGCTGCCGGTCTGCTTCTGCCACGTAAGAAAAAGCATCCCGACCGACCATGTCCTCAGGTGAAGCAAAGCCATGGATGTGTGCTGCCTTCTCGTTAGCCGTCAGGATGCGCCCATCAAGGCCGACGTGGATGATTGAGTCAGGTGACGCCTCGATAAGTCGGCGGTAGCGCTCCTCGCTCTCCCGCAGCTCCTGCTCCATCTGTTTACGCTCCGTGATATCCTGGGAGAATACGGCGACCTGTTGTACCTCTCCGTCCTCATCGAAGACTGGATAGAAGCGTTGGCTGAATATCCGCCCCTCGCGTTCATCCACGAACTGCACCGGCTGCTTCGTCCGCTGCATCTCGCGAACCTTGGGCGTCCGGCGGGCATACGCCTCCCGTCCAATCTGGTCAATCATATGGCTTCCCCGGATGGCCTCGCGGTCATCATTCATCGCCTCCGCCATCGCCTCGTTCACCGCCAGGATGGTTCCATCGACATCGGCGAGCAGCGCCGCATCATGCGTCGCATCGAGCAATGTTTGAGCAATGGTTTGCTGCTCCTTGAACTGCTGCTCCATCCATTTGCGCTCTGTAATGTCTCGGACGATGGCCATATCTGCCGGTTTTTCTTCATATTCTATGGTGGAGGCGTTGACCTCCACTGGGATGCTCCGGCCGTCCTTGGAAAGGATTTCTGTTTCGTATACGCGGGGGACTTCTTCGCCGGCCATCCGTTTCTCGTAGCGTTCCTTGGCCACGGCGGCAAACGCTGGACCCATGTATTTCAGGAACGGCGTGTCCTGTACCTCTTCCATGGTGTACCCGGTGAGCTCCAGCAATTTTTTATTGCAATATTTCAACAGGTGGTCCTGCACAATCATGATGCCGTCGTTTCCCTGCTCGACCAGCGTGGCGTATTTTTCCTTGCTTTCCCGGAGTTCCTGCTCCAGTTTTTTCTGCTCGGATATGTCAAGGAGCATGGATTTGAAGCCGGTGATGTCTCCATCTTGCCGTAGGGGCTTGCTGTACACCAGGCAGGGAAACGTGGTGCCGTCTTTTTTGATGAAGCGATACTCGAAACCTGCGGTCTCTTCGCCCTGCAGGACTTTTTTGATGTTCCCGCCGGCGCGCTCTCGGTCGTCGGGATGCAGGACCTGCATGACCGTGAGTCCCTCCTCGAACTCTTGTTTGGTGTACTGAAACAACTCCAGACATGTCTGGTTGATGAGCACCGCCGTTCCGTCGGGCTTGAATTCGCCGTAGGGCATCGGGAGCAGGTCCACGGTGTCCCGGTATCGTTTTTCCCGGGCGCGGAGTTCTTCCTCCATCTGTTTGCGCTCCGTGATGTCGGTGCCGATGCAGAGTATCTCGTCGACCTCGCCGTCGTCATTGTAGATAACCTTGTTCGTCCAGGCTATCCATACGATGTCGCCGTTGCGCCGGGTGTTCTCGTTTTCGTTGGTGACGTATTCGTCTGGACTGGATATGATGTCGTCGACGATGGACGCGAGCTCTCTGCCGGACAGTTCAGTTTCCGGCACGATGGTTCCGACGACGTTTTTGCCCAGTATCTCTTCCTCCGACCAGCCGAAGAACTGTTCGGCGAACTCGTTGAAATAGGTCACGTTGCCGTCGGTGTCCATCTTGAGGATGACGCTGTTGGCATGCTCGAGCAGTTCCCGGTATTTCTGCTCGCTTTGCTTGAGTTG
>JBNGDQ010000003.1:0-15412 GCA_049975285.1 Thermoplasmatota archaeon | reverse complement strand
TGCTTCTTCTCGTTCAGTGATGTCCACGGCGGTCCCGTAGAGCGAGGTGATGGAGCCATTTTCACGAATGGCTATGGTGTTCACCTCGATTGTTTTGATGTCTCCAGTCTTGGTTCGTATGCGGTACCGCCGCGTTCCCTCGTTGGGGCGACCTGCGGCCACCGCCCTAAAATCCTGGATGGCCCGCTCAAGGTCCTCCTCGATGATGAGGTCCGAAAACCGCATCTCTCGTATTTCATCAGGGGAGTACCCGGTTATCTCTTCGCCGGCGGGGTTGATATACGTATATCGCCCGGTGGGATCCATGACGTAGAATCCATATACAGAATACTCTACCAGGTTCCGGTATCGTTTCTCACTGGCCTTCAGTTCCTGTTCCATACGCTTTTGCTCGGTGATGTCCCGGACGAAGATGGCTATCTGTATCACGTCTCCGTCCTCGTCAAAGATGGGATAAAACCGGCTGTCAAACCATTGACCCTTCCGGGTGTCCTCGAACTGGACGGGCTGCCCGGTCCGCTGGACCTCCCGTACTTTTTCCATCCGGTCGGCGTAGATATATGGGTCAAAGATGCCCGGCTGGGCATACTGGCGGCTATCTGTCTGTATGACATCCTCGCGTTTCACCCCCAGCGATGCGGCCATCGCCTCGTTGAGCGTCAAGATGGTACCATCGACGTCGAGGAGGAGCCCGAGGTCATGTGTAGCATTCAGCAGCAGATGCGAGAGCTTCTCTTGCCGCCGGGCTATTGCCTCAGCCCGTTTTTGTTCCGTCACGTCTTTATCGATGCCCCGGTAGCCGGTCAGGGTACCGTCGTCATCGATGATGGGGACCGCGCTCGTCAGCATGATGACATCGTTGCCGTTTTTAGAGACATTCCGGTTTTCCACGTCGACGAGCGGCTCCCGGGCGGTCGCCTTCTCCATGAACAGCTGCCGCATCCGCTGCGCCTCGCTTTCCGGCATCAGGGAAAACGGCGACGTGCCGATGAGTTCATCCGGTGTATATCCCAGCACTGCTTCCACGCTCCCGGAGACAAAGGTGTATTTCCCCTCTGTATCTATCTCCCATATACAGTCAGACGTGGTCTCCAGCAGGTCGCGGAGCCGCTGCTCGCTTTCCCGGAGCCGCTGCTCGATGTGCCGCCGCTCGGTAACATCCCGTATCGAGGCAAGCACAGCCGTCTGGCCGCCATAGAATATAGGGGTAACGGAAAACTCGCCATGCCTGATGGCGCCCCGTTCAGTTCTGAGCGTCACCTGGACGGTGGGCTCCGTCGTCTCTCCCCGCATCCGACGGTGTATCATTTCCTCCAGGCGCGCCCGGTCATCGGGGTGGATGATGTCTCCTACGTTCAGGTCATCAAAGGTTTCTTGGCTGTAGCCGGTGATTTCGCACAGGCGAGCGTTGACGAACAGGAAGGCTTCATCCTGAATGATGGCGACCGCGTCGTGGCTCTGCTCCACCATGGCCCGGTATCGCTCCTCGCTTTCCTGTAGCTTGTCCTCCAGCACGACCTGCTCGGTGACATCCCGGCCGAACGCTATCGTTCCCACTATCTCGTCGTCCTGCCAGCGGGGGGCCGAGGAGACCTCCAGGTGGACCGTCCGCCCCTCGCTGTCCAGGATGCGAACAGTGTAGCTGCTGTGTTTCCCGGACAGCGTCTGCTCGAATATCTCCCGGATGTGCGGCAGGTCATCCGGATGAATGAACGACGAGAAATGAGCGCCATCCTGCTCCGAGAAATCATAGCCGGTTCCCTGTTGCACGGCCCGGTTGGCAAACGTCAGCCGGCCGTCTCTGTCCAGCGTCCATATCCAGTCATGGGCATGCTCCACGATGGTCCGATATCGCTGCTCGCTCTCCTCCAGTGCCTGCTCCACCCGCCGCCGGTCGGTGATATCCCGGCCCAGCGCGATGGACCCGATGTGCTCGCCCTCGTCGCTGGTGATATCTCGGGAGTACCAGGATATGATACGCTCCTCGCCGTCTTTCGTCTGAATGATGGTTTCGAAATCCTGGACGGCCTCGCCGTCGATGATGGCGGCGGCCTGCTCGATGATCTCCTGCCGGTATGCCGGATCGGGGTACAGCCAGTCCCATATCTGGCCGTGCCCGACGACCTCCTCTTGGGTATACCCGCTGATATCCTCGGCGGCCTGATTCCAGAGCACGACGTTCCCCTGGCTGTCAAGCACGTCAAGCCAGACGTTGGCCTGGTCGAGAATGCCGCGCAGCAGCGACACCTCACGGTGGAGGGAGGCTGGCGTTGCCTCGACCTGTCCCGCTCCCGCCTCGTCGAGGGTTTCATTCATAAGGGCCGACAGCATGTCGGTATGGTACGCTCCGGGGGTTGTATGGCTCATGATACCCACCTCACAATCCTGTGCCGCAGCGAGGCTGCCCGGGACAAGGATAGATTCCCTGCCAGCAGAGAGGCCAGCCCAGCCGCTGCGATAGACATAAGAATACTACATAATCCCCCTTTATTAAATATGTTTGCCGCTCGGGCTAAAAAATGATTCCGTTTAGCTCACGAACAGCACCGAGTACTCACACGTCTCCGCGATGACCCGCCGGGTGCTCTTCCCCAGATTTTTCAGCAGCCGCTTCTTGTGCTGTTCACCCAGGACGACGAGGCTGGCATTGAACTGCCGCGCTGCCTTCGCCATCTCCTTGGGCAGGCTGCCAGTTACCAGGCTCGTGGTCACGTTGGCCCGGTCGATGGCCGCCAGGAATTCCTCGCCGATGTCCGCCAGGTCCCGCACCGGCTTCCGCTGGGACCGCTCACCCGCCTGGTTGACCTGTACGCTGTCCTCGGTGTCCACCACGTAGAGCACGTGCAGATCCCAGCCAAGCATGTCGGCCAGCTCAGCGCTGATACGGGGCACCTCAGTGTTCATGGCCAAGTTGGTGCAGACGGCGATAATCTGCTGGCTGCCATCAGTGCCGGTTTCCACCCATACGGGTACGTCGGCCTCGTTGAGGATGCGATAGTTGAGGATACACTGTTTCTCGAAGCCCATGAGCACAAGGTCATAGTCGCCCGTGGCGAGCTCCTCCTGGACCATAGTGCTGTACTCGCCCTCCACCACTTTCTCCTCATAGGCAAGGTCAGAGCTCCTGAGACGCTTTGCATCACTGAACACAATATTATCAGCGGCGTTCTTGTGCTCCTCCGTGATGTCCTCCGTGGTCTCCTCCCGTGCATATTTCGTGCGGTAGGCATCCGAGAGTTTATCCGTCTGGTTGAGCGTCTTCTTCTCGATGACGTACATCACCGTGATGGCGCTCCCGAGGCGGTCTGCTATAAAAAGCGCCCGTTCCAGAGTCGGGCGGGGATAGAATTCAGATGAGATGGGGACCAATATATGCTGGAACATGGGCATCCTTACAGCTTTTGGAGGGGTAAAGTAGTGGTCTTATTTTATGTTTTCGTTTCCTAGAGCCCGAGGACGCCCACCCAGTAGAGAACCGCGACGGCAAAGATAACGCCGATGCAGGCCAGGTTGGCCACGACGCCTCCCTTCAACAGGTCCCGCGTGGAGAAATAGCCCGCCGAGTACGTAATGGCATTGCCCGGCGTCGCGATAACCAGCATGAAGGCCAGGCCGCCGGACAGCGCGATGGTCATCGAGGACAGCAGGGGACTGATATCCGGTATCTCACTCGCGATGGCCAGCCCAATCGGCAGCAGCATGGCCACCGCTGCCGTGTTAGAGATAAAATTAGTGATGACGATGGTGAGTACGATGAGCGCCAGCAAAATCATATATGGATGATTGCCCGTCCCGATGATAAGGTCGACAATCCATTGCGCGGCGCCCGTCTCCTTCAGGCTCATCCCCAGCGTGATGGCGCCGCCGTAGAGCAGTATCACGCCCCATGGCACCCGTTCTTCCACGTCCTCCCAGGAGATAGACCCGGTGAAGAACAGCAATGCGCCGCCCAGCAACGCGATGACCGCCAGCCCTAGCTCCTCCGACGCGAACACCCAGAGGCCCACGGTGACGGCGAGGATAGCCGCGACGGTTATCTCCGGCCGTCCCATCGATCCCATCTCCTGGACCCTGTCATCGATTTTCTGTCGGGCGCCGGAGATCTCATCGATTTCCAGCGGAAACGTAAAATGAAGGATGAACCACACGATGGGCAGCGCGATGAACACCACCGGCGTCGAATAACGCATCCACTCAAAGAAGGAGACCGTGATGCCCGCGTCGGCGAGCACGCTAATCGTCAGCGGATTCCGGGCCCCGCCAATCGGCGTGCCCAGGCTGCCGATAGAGCAGCCATACGCGATGCACAGCATGCTGACCCGGCCGAAGTTGCTCTGGCCCGGGACGACGCGCATCGCAATCAATATCGACGTCACAATCGGCAGGAACAGGGCCACCACGCCATGCTCCGGCATGATGAACGAGAGCAGCGCCGACGACACCATGATGCCAAACGTGAACATCCGGGGACTCTGCCTGAACGCACGGAGAAAACGAAGCGCGATACGGCGATGCAGGCCATGCCGCTCGCCAGGACAAAGGCGCCAATCAAGAAAAATACGGCTTCATTGCCAAACGCATGGAAGACGTCGCCGGCGGGCATGACTCCCAGCAGCGGCTGCATAATCATGATGAGCAGCGCCGTCACGGCAATCGGAATCGGCGTCGTTATCCATAAAATGACGGCCATAGCCAGGATGCCCAGCATCACCTGCCCGTCATGCGTCAATCCAGGGGCATTGGGCAATATCCAGGCCAGGGCCACAACGGCGAAGGACAGCGCAATGAACGAGATATCTCTACCTCGCAGTGGGTATAACTCGCTGACGGATCGCTCTGACGCGCCTTTTTTCTCTGATGGTTCCTGTGCCACGGTATCCCTGCCGGCATTCTACCAGGTGAGAGGCCACCACAACATGCCGCCCCTCAACACGTAACAGGCGTTTATTTTTTTACGTTTCTGTATAGGTCCGGGTCGACGGCGGCGACGCCTTCATCCACGTCCAGGGCGCCATCCAGAAATCGGTTGATGCGCTCTGTTTCCTCCCGGGGGTGCTCCACGACGTCGCTGTACTGTACCATGAGGACATCGATGTCCTCCCGGCTGCGGAGGAGGTCCTTCACGAACCGGTTGAGACGCCGGAAGGCGGGCTTTTCATCTTCGCGGCTGACGTCGCCGGACATCTTCTCCATGGAGTCCATGATCTCGTCGAGGTCCCGCAGCATGTAGATGACCTTGTAGCAGCCCGGCGGCAAATACTTGAGACCGTACGCGGTAATCTTGACGAACGTTCCCCGGTGTTCCTCGAAGGGAAATGTGCCCTCCATGAGCCGGTTGATGATCTTGCCGCCCTCCAGCTCATAGTAGCCCTTGGGATTATGGATGTCTGCCCCCCGACTCCGATCAAAGGCAACGCGGACGCCGCCCCGGGCGAGTATCTGCATCATCATCGAGGTGCCGGAGCGCTCTAGCCCGGAGACCAGGTAATTCGTATCGCTGCGAAGCTGTCCCATGGCTATCAGTCGAGGTATCCCTGTGATTCCAGGTATTCCATGACCGCTGCGCCGCTTTCCTGCGGGGTTTCGCACTCGGTGTCGACGATGACCTCTGGCTCCTCCGGCTCCTCGTAGGGAGCGTCGATACCCGTGAAATCGGATATCTCGCCGGCCCGTGCTTTCTTGTATAATCCCTTGGGGTCCCGTTCTTCGCAGGCTGCAACGGATGCCTTGGCGAATACCTCGACGAAGCGGTCGTCTCCCACCAGCTGGCGGCAGAAGTTCCGGTCCTCGGCGTACGGCGAGATGAAGGCGGTGATGGTGATGACGCCGGCATCGGCGAAGAGCGCTGCCACCTCTGAGATGCGGCGGATGTTCTCCGAGCGGTCCTCCGGCGAGAAGCCCAGATCCTTGTTTAATCCATGGCGGACGTTGTCGCCGTCTAGGATGTAGGCGAGCTTGCCCTGCTCATGCAGGCGATGTGCCACCTCGTTGGCCACGGTGGATTTTCCGCTGCCGGAGAGCCCCGTGAACCAGATGACGATGCCCTTCTGTCCGAGCAGCTTCTCGCGTTCCGCTCGCTCTACTTTGTGGTCATGCCATACGACGTTGGTTGCTTTTTGTTCAGTCATTTGTTCCTCCTTGTTTTTTGATGAGTTCGATTATTTCTTCAATAAATGATTCAATCTCGTTCTGTGGCACGATTGCTCCAAGGACGTGCTGTTTCCCCCCGGCCACGTAGCCGTGCTGCTGCGCTCGCTCGATGAGGGGGCGGCAGTCTCTGCCTCGCACGTAGAGCTGGCAGGCATCCGGGAAGAAGCCGCAGTTGACGACCATGACGTAGCTGTTGCCGTCCCAGAGCTGCCTGGTGACCGTCGAGATGATATTGTAGGACGTGTCGATGTGTTTCACCTGGACGGGGCCGTGCTGCTCCGCCGGCGCTGCCAGTGCCCCTTCGATTTCCCGGGTGATGTCGTCGTGCCGGCGCTGCCAGTCCTCGTTGCCGAGGATGAACGCGGCGACGTCATCCGCCCCGGCGATGTCGACGACGGCCTGCTCAACGGCGGCCCGGTCGCCGGTTTTATAGTTGGCGTCGATGAGCCGGGTCATGCGGTGCAGCTCCTCGAAGGTCATGTCATGTTCCTGCATGAACGTTTCAACGCGTTCGTAGAAGGGAATGTCCTTGAGTCGTTCCTCCCAGTCGCCGACGGCGCCCAGCATGGCGAGCAAGCTATCCTGCATGTCGAGGGCTTCCGCCACGACGACCGACGCTGATGGATACTCCTGCTCGTCGGCTCCCGTCAGGATGGGATTATTATATGTGACCGTGGGCACCTGCTCGGTGACATGGTGATCGTAGACCATCACGTCGGTCATGGCGGCCAGGGTCTGGAGGCTCTCCGCGTGCAGGGCCAGGTCGACGAGCACGATTTCGTCGTAGTCGTTTTCCTTGATATCCTGTATTTCTTCCTCGGTGAGGGCGTAGTTGCCGATGGTCGGCGTGCGAACGGCTTCGCTGCCGGTGTAGAGCATCGCGGCTGAGCAGATGCCGTCCGTATCCCAGTGGTGGAGGAGCAATCGCGATGTCATGGTATCACGAGACGAAGGGGTCCTCGAACTGCAGGATGGTGTCCGCGACTTCTTTCCGCATGATGTCCTCCGAGGGAGTCTCGCCGTTGCGGAGCAGCTTGCGTATCTTGGTGCCGCTGAACATGACGTGATGCTTGATGTCATGTGGACAGATCTTGTCGTTGACGATGCTGCCGCATTTCGTGCATCGGGAAAACGAGCGGAAGAACATCGGTGTGACGCCCAGGTCGGGGAACTCCTCGAAGATGTCATGCGCGTCGTAGGGGCCGTAGTAGTCGCCGACGCCGGCGTGATCCCGTCCCACGATGAAATGCGTGCAGCCAAAGTTTTTCCGCATGATAGCGTGATGTACCGCCTCCCGGGGGCCGGCATACTTCATCGAAGTGCGCAGGACGGACATAACCGCTCGTTTCCGCAGATAGTAATGCTCCATAAGTGTCTCGTAGGCCTTGAGAATGACTTCGTCCTTGAAGTCCCCGGGTTTTTTCTTGCCCAGGATGGGATTGATGAAGATCCCGTCGACGAATGTAAGCGCGGCCTTCTGCACGTATTCATGGCCGAGATGCGGGGGATTACGGGTCTGGAAGGCCACGATTTCCCGCCAGCCTTTTTCCTTGAAGAGTACCCGGGTCTCCTTCGGCGTGAGGTTGTATTCGTCGAAGGGTCGCGTGGCGCTGTCCAGCAGGGTGATGGGGCCGCCCACGAAGGTGTTCGACATGCCGTTGACGCTGCGGACGCCGGGGTGGTCGTCGTCGGTCGTGGTATAGATCTTTTCCGCCAGTGTTTTTTTGTCGTAGCTGTAGATTTCTTTGATGTCGAGCTGCGCCGTGACGCCGGTCTCGTCGTTGGCGAGGATGACGGTATCGCCTGCATCGATACTGGTGGTGTCGATGTCCAGCAGGATGGGAATCGTCCAGGGGATGTCGTTGGCCAACCGCTTATGGTGGACGACGCTGTCCAGGTCGGTATATCCCAGGAAGCCGGTCAGCGGAGAGAACACGCCGGTGGCGATGTTGAGGATGTCCTCGGCGGTGTTGGTATCCACGGTGAAGCGGGGAAGCTCGTCGATGTCCTCCGGCGTCTTCGCTGCATGGCGGCTGACGAGCACGTTGCCGTGTGGCTGTGGCATTGTTGCGTCCTCAGTCGAGATAACCGAGCGCTCGCAGGCGCTCCTTGACTTTTTCTTCGTCTTCTTCGCTGAAGGCCTCTTCTTCTTCCTCGTCCATGTTGGCGATGACCTCGCGTAGCACGTAGGTCACGTAGCTAGACACGGAGTTGAAGCCGGTGCCCTCGATGCGTTCCTTGATTTTTTGGACCAATGGTTTCGGGAGGGAAACCGTGGTGTATTTTGTATCGTTCATGCTGTCACCGCCGGTGTAATTAAATATTATTATAAAAGGTTTGTGCCGTGGGCAAAAACGGGAAAAGATGAGGAAGGCAGAGAAACGGGAAGAAGCATGGTCTCCCCAGGGTTGGAGGCCCTCCCTGCCATCCCTCATACCCCTATCAACGCCTCCATTTATAACAGGTTATTCGAGAAAATCGTACAATACCAGAAAATCTGGAGCCAAATAGGCAGTTCGTTAAAAAGGGGACCCCTGCCTTACGGCAGGTTCCCGTCAGCGAAAACAGTGCTCACCATACCCACATGGCGCATGATGACCTGCCGGTATGCATCATCACGGATAGCCGCCGATTTTCAGCGACGGGTCGCCCAGGAGTATCCATTCCTGCGCCGTCTTGGCGTCAATAGCCGTGGCGCTCTCCACCTCCTCACTCCAGTCAATCGGGAAGGTATCCAGGTAGTCCGAGATGACATTGCTCCAGATGTCGCCGAGCACGTCGGTGCCTTCCATGCCGTATTCATGGAAGAAATACGTGTCCAGCCACTCCGACGCCTCACCGGTCACCCCGCTGGCCTCCCACTTGTCCTCCTTGGTGTAGCCCAGCGCTGAATAGCCGAGCGTGGCGATGGAGCCCCCGCCGATCTTGCGGGTGAGCCACCAGCTCCAGCATTCAGGCCCCGTCTCCCCCTTCCACATGTACTCCAACCAGGTGTTGAATCCCTGATATATCTTCAAGGCGTTGAGCACTGAGATGTTGAACTGGCTGTTATGGCAGCCCCCGACCACGCAGACCGGCAGCCGGTCCTCGTTTTCCAGATGCCGCATCTGCCAGATGTCCAGACCGTCAATCCAGGTTTCATGATCCCGCGGCGGATGCGTCGCCCAGCTCATCGGGCTGCCATGTCCATCAAAAAACAGGAAGCCGCAGCCCTCGCTAATCGCCGAAATCACGTCCTCAGGTCCCGTCAGCGTGCCATCCGTCGTCCACAACGTCTCATACTCAAAACCAGGCATCCAATCCATTGCCCGCTGCGTGCCCTCCACGCCCTCAATCTGGTCGTCCCAGTCAGGATTTGGATTATCTGGATAGGTGTCACCGGCGATGCAGACCATCCGGTCGAACCAGTCAGCATTGTACGCAGTGTTCTCGTAGGTGATAATCTTGTCCACCATCACGTCCACCTCCCACGAAGCCCGGCAGGCCAGCCGCCCGACAGCCACCTCAGGGTACAAATCCAGCGGGGCATCCTGCGCCGTATCGCCGATCCATTCCGCATAGACGCCGTCGCCGTCCGTATCCCAGCTCGAAAAATGACTCTCGCCGTCATAGATATCCGCAAAGTACAGGTCACTCAGGAAGGAGCGCTCCCAGCCGCTGCTCACCCCGCAATAGGAATACCGGACCGGGCACCACCATTTCTCCTGCACCAAGCCGCCATTCCGGCCGCCGACCAGCATGACATAGCCGATGCCCCAGTCATCCAGGGCATTCTTGATGAAATACTTGACCTGCTCAGCGTTATCCCGTCCCTCCACCTCGAAATACGCACCGGTGTATATCTCCTCCAGCGAGACCAGCATCGTGGCCACGCCATGGTCATCCTTGTGCGCCACGAGGAGCTCCAAGTTCTCCATCCATTGCTCAGGGGAGACAATCAACAGGTCATAGGCATCCACAGTCCCGGATGGAACCTCGCCGGCACTGGGCTGCTGCTCAGCGGCGATATGGCCCTGAAGCGCCGTCAACGGTGCAGCCACCAGCACCACCGCCATCAATACGACAAAGAGAACACTTCTCCGCATATGCTCCTTATAGCCAGCCTCTATAAAAAAGTATCCAGCCTTCCGTTCCCGGGCAGATGAAAAAATGAAGAAAATTTATTATAGCGCAGGTCAATCCAGCCCTGCATGGACCATGCCTCACCGCTCTACCTGTTCCGGCCGGTCACCAGCCTGATAGCATCACTGTCGGTCCTCATCGGCTCCATCATCGGAGTCGGCACCGACGTCATGCCGCATTTGACGGAGATGGCACTCGCGGTCGCCGCGGCCTTCCTGTTCAGCGCGGGTGGATTCGCCCTCAACGACTACCTGGACCGGGACATCGACCAGATAAATCATCCCCGGCGTCCACTCCCGGCGGGCACGATAACGCCGCGGAACGCCCTGCGGGCCAGCGCCATACTGCTGGCAGCCAGCCTCATCGTGGCAGTGGCCATAAACCTGCAGGCAGTGATCATCATCGCGGCTGCGACCGCAGTAGCCGTTTCATATGAAACAAGCCTGAAGTATAAGAGCATCTGGGGTAATCTGTCGATAAGTACACTGGCCGCGTTGACGTTCCTGTTTGGCGGGGCTGCCGTGGACCGGCTGCTGTCCCCATTCTTTGCATCGATCGTGGCGTTCCTGTTCATCCTGGGGAGAGAAATCATCATGGATATAGAGGACATCAAGGGTGACACCACCCGGGATACCCTCCCCCGGCGTATTGGAACAAAGAATGCGAAAGGAATCGCCTTCGTGCTTATCCTGTCAGCCATGGCGATAAGCATTCTACCCTATGCTCCGCTGGGCCTGTTCGGCCTGTATTATCTCCTGCTCGTACTGGTAGCCGATGCCATCTTTGTATACGCGCTTTTCCTGGTCAACCGGCGCATCGAGAGGGTGCGCGATGTCACCAAAGCCGGTATCTTTGTTGCCCTCCTGGCATTTATCCTGGGTGCCGTTGCCTGAATGAGCATTCCTCTCCTGCTGTCAATGCAGTACGACGACCGGATGGATGACCCGTCATATGCCCTAAAAATAGTGAAAGACATATAAAGTATAAAGTGTTATACTGCCACAAATGGCCTCCGAAAATGTTATCCTGAACCCCAATGAGCCACGGCATGAGTTCATGGTGTACAAGGATAAAGCCCGCAGTATTATTCTCAAAACAATCGAGGGAACGAGTGAATGTTTCTGGATACTCGGTGACACTGGCATAGGGAAGACGACGTTTCTACACTGGCTGCAGGAATTCGGCCCGCTATACAAGATTGAACCCATCATGATACACGGCGGGGAGAACCTCACGCTCGACGAGATGAAAACCGAGGTCGAGCAGGCCATAGCCCCCTCATTTTTCTCCCGGATATTCCTCCGGAAAAACGTCATCGAGCGGCCCGTGCTCCTGCTCATAGACGAGGTCGAGTACATCAAGGACGAAAAAGTCTTCGAATACCTCATCAGCAAGCTCGACGAGCCTGAACTTCGCCTCTCGGCAGTGCTGGCATCAGTGGACGTCGTCGATGCCATCATCGACCATCACCTCAAGGGACGAGACATCGAAAAAATCCGCCTGACCATGCCATCCACTGACCAGATCCTGGACATGATGAAACGACGCATCGAGGCAGCCGGCGGCGAAGGCTACCGTCCATTCGGGAAACAAATGGTGCAGGATATCGTGGAATCATCGACCACCATCCGGAACGTTCTCATCAAGCTTGAAGAAGCATCAAGGTGACATCATGCAGGAAAAAATCATGGTTGTTGACGATGAATACGAAGTTGCAGACATCGTCAAAAAAATGCTGGAATCCGAGGGATACCACGTCGTCGTCGCCAACGGTGGAGCAGAATGCCTGGAAAAACTTGAAGAGACAACGCCGGACCTCATCCTGCTCGACATCATGATGCCGGGCATGGACGGCTGGGAAACCCTGAAAAACATTAAGACAAACACGGACACCAAAGACATACCCGTATCCATGCTCACAGCGCTCCCCCTCACCCCGGATGACACCAAGGACAAGCCCCTGGACAGCATCGAGAACTACATCGTCAAGCCCTTCACCAAGAAAATCTTGCTCCACAAGATACGGGACATCCTAGAGCGGAAACAAGAAATCAACGAGATGTACGAAAAAGTCAAAGCCGAGATTGGTGAAACCGAGGCCGAGGAATACCGGCGTCTCTCCCTGGCCGTCAACCGGCAGCGTCGCCTCGTCGGCGTCATCGTCGATTCAACGGTCAGCGAGCTCAAGGACTCCGTCAAAAACCTGCTGATAAGCCAGAAGCGCATGATCGAGATGATGAACAAAAAAATCGAAGATATCGAGCGCCAGGTACACGAGGAATCAGGTTAACACTGACACGACCTGGTAGACAAGGTCTCCCAGCAGAAAAGAGATGGCGTAACCCGCGGTCAATGGAATGAGAAACGGCACCTTCGGCGTCACCCAGATAACCTCGTCGCCAAACACGGCTGGATCCACGTCCCGCTTGGGCAGAATGCTTTTTTTGCGTCGTCCATCTTCAATATATTCCATCGGCCATATATAGCTCCCCGGGATGTCGCTGGCATGCATGCGCCACCCGAAAAAACAGTAGGGCAGCGCCAGGTCGCCCCGGATAGCATTGCGAACGAAGAGCGCCACCGGGATAGCCAGGAAGAGCAACAGCGAGTTAATGAACACAGTCAATGGAAACGGAAACTCCACGGGTGCCACCCAGAGTGGCAGCTCCCCCACCGCGGTGTCGATGTGCGGGAACAGCGGCGCCAGCAGCGAGATGGCTATCAGGGCCTTGGCATCCGCGCCGCCCATACCGGCTACCAGGACCACGAAGGCGATGGGGAGCATCAGCAGCACGGAGAAAAAGACAGCCGGTGGCGGATAGTCTGAATACAGGAGCAGCACGATGCCCGCGGCGCCCATGATGATCCAGAGTTCATTCCGTGCTTCCCGGTACTTGAAATCCGTGTATGAGGCGTACACCAAGAGCGCCATTCCGATGACGAAGCGGAGGACATCGAGCATACCGGCTAAATCGCTCAACAGATATAACTATATCGATTTACGCTCGCTGTGCTCCCCGTATCGTTTGGTTATCTGAACCGCCGCATGACCAGCAGCACGATGAAGATCGCCGCGATGGCCAGCAGAGCCGCAAAGCCGGGTGTTCCCCCGTTTCCGTCTCCACCGCCCTCAATCTGAATGGAATGCAGGGCGCTCTGGGTGCCGTCTGCCCCGACAGCCCGAAATGTGATAGCGTCAGCCGTGGCATTATCCGGCAGCTCGATCTCCAGGGCAAATGACTGGTCGCTGCCCGCCTGGATGCGGGCCTGCTGCGGCGTTACAGTGATAGTTGCGCCGGCGTCCTCCTCGATGTCGATGTATACGCCGTCAACTGTCTGGTTGATGCAGCTGACAGAAATCGTGACCGTGGCGACGCCGTTCTCGATATCCTTCTCCTGGAGCTCTGCGGGACCGGATATGACGAGTGCAGGGTCTCCCCCGCCAACAGTAATGGATGCAGTATATGTGTTGACGGTGCCATTGTTATCCTCGACTTCCAGCGTCACGGTATAGGTACCAGCTGTGGGCCAGCTGTGGGTCACCGTGGCGGCAGCTCGTTCTTCATCATACGTGCCGTCGTTGTCCCAGTCCCACCGGTAGAGCTGGATGGTGCCGTCATCCGTGGATGCCGAGGCGTCAAAGGTGACCTCCTCGTTGACGTCGGGATGGGCTGGCTTGTAGTCGAACTGGGCTGTCGGCGCATGGGAACCGACCGCGTTCACGGTCACCATTTTGCTGGTGCTCGCACTGGCCCCGTCGGCATCCATAACGGTCAACGTGACCTGATAAGTGCCGCTCTCATCATAGATATGTGTCGTCATTTCGCTGCTGCCGCTGCTTCCGTCGCCGAAATCCCAGTTGTAACTAGCGATGCTCCCTCCATACGGGTCATAGGAATCCGCGGCGTCGAATGAAACGGTAGCATCGACCGTGGGAGCGAGCGGTGCATAATCGAATGCCGGGTTGGGCGGGGCATTGGTAACCGTTATCTGCTTCGTTGCACTGTCACTCTCACCGGCGCCGGTCACGGTCAGCTTGACCGTGTAAGTGCCGCTGCTGGAATACGTATGCGTGGTTGTGCTGCCGCTGCCGCTGCTTTCGTCGCCGAAATCCCAGGAGCGAGAGGAGACAGTGCCTGTGGATGTATCTGTGAACTGTACCGGCTGCCCGACGTAGGCGCTGCTCGGCCCCGTGAATGACGCATCCGGTGGCTGCGAGGGTGCAGACCCCCCGCCGCCCTGCCAGATGATGGAGCCCGTCGGGCTGTACTTGATGGTGTAATACTGGTTGTCCCGTTCCGTATTGTAGCCAGCCACGATAACATTGTTCTGAGAGTCAACGGCGACTGCCTTGGCCTCCCCGAGGAAATCCTCCTGCTGTATCCACTGTTTGACAAGGTTGTTATCATATTTTATCGTACAAAAACGACTGCCTTCGCTCACCGTGTAACCAGTAATAATCACGTTGTCAGCCACATCGACCGCGATATCCAAGGCGCTGTTCTTGACGCCATCGACATCCCGGAGGTCTGTCTTTATTTGCCCGCCGGTCTCGTCGTATTTGACGGTCAAGAAATCCTGGCCGGACCAGCTGCTAGTGTGGCCGGTGACGAAGATGTTGTCATTGGAGTCGATGGCCAGCCCGGATGCACTCTCATTCGCGTTTTCCCCGCGATAGAAAAATGGGTTTCCCTCCGGAACAAGATTGCTGGTATACCGCTGCGTGGCGTAAGCGTCATAGTAGGGCGCATCAAGCTTCGTGGATCCAGTCACCACGACCTTTCGGTCACTGGTCAAGGCCACATCGAGACCCATGTCGGCATTGTCATCGATGTCCAGCGCGTGCTCTTCCAGCAGCTCACCGTTTGAGCCCGAGCACTTGATGGTCCAGAAGTTGCTGGTCGCCGATTCACTGACAATCAGCCTGATGGTCACGCCGGTCACGAAGATGTTGCCCGTCTGCTCATCAATGGTCAGCCGCCACGGCACGTCAGATAAGCCATTGTGATAGTCTTTTTTCCACAACACCTGATTACCATTCTTAGAATATTTTATCAAAAAATAATCCATCTGGGGGAGTATCTCTCCGGCAGAGCCAATAGCGCCGACGACGATGACATTGCCACTGGCATCCACGGCT
>JBNGDQ010000002.1:0-34936 GCA_049975285.1 Thermoplasmatota archaeon | reverse complement strand
GATATGGGGATAGCCATATATAAATGTGATTGTATTTTTTTGTCAAATCACTAGTCCAGTTAACCCCTCTCTTTTTTCTTTCTGTAAAAATCAGCGTTTGATGAATGCAGGCTATCGCGCTATCCGTTCCTGCAGCCAGCCGGCCAGCTCATCACGGTGCACGCGCTCCTGCTCTGTTGTATCCCGATAGCGGACCGTCACCGTATCATCCTGCAGGGTGTCGAAGTCAACCGTGATGCAGAACGGCGTCCCGATTTCATCCATCCGGGCGTAGCGCCGACCGATGCTCCCCCCCTCGTCGTAATGGGTCAGGATGCCTTCGCTGCGGAGCTCGTCCGCAATGTCCCGGGCAATATCGGGCAGTTCGTCCTTGCTGATCAGGGGGAACACGCCAGCCGTGACGGGCGCGATGTCCGGCGGCAGTTGCAGCGTGACGTATGTTTCACCCTCCTTTTCACCGTGGGCATAGTTGTGCTCCAGGATGCAGTAGATGATGCGGTCGATGCCATAGGAGGGCTCCACCACGTGCGGGATAAAGCTCTCGCCGGTGATGGTGACATCCTCCTCGACGACCTCGTAGAACTCGGGGCCAACCTCGATGTCATCGCCGTCCACCGTCACCGTGACGCCGTCCCCGGATGGCTCCATCTCCACCAGCCGGTCAGCGATGTCCTTCGCTTTCCCCTTGAATTCGGGGCCCAGCTTCGCCATATCCGGGATGACACGCCGCCTCGTTTCTTCTCTCGCTTCGTCGTGTCGCCGGAAGGCGGTCATATCCTCCCCTGTTGCCTCCATGTGTGCGGTGAGATCATAAGCCGTCCGGTCAGCGATGCCCACGCATTCTATCCAGCCCAGCGCCGTCAATATCTCGGCGTCCCAGCAATCCGTGGCATAATGCGCCATCTCGTCGGGTGCATGCTGCCGGAACCGCAGCTTTTGCTCGTCGATGCCCACCGCAAGCAGGAATCGCCGGGTGAGCGCTACATAGTAGGCGAGCGCCTGGTTGCCGATGACGCCGCTTTCGAGGAGCGATCCTATGGTTGCCATCTGTTCGGTGCCGCCGGCCGGGATGACCGTAAGCGTATCATTGGCCACTTCGTCGAATCGTGGATGCGTCTTGTCCTCCGGGTCGAAAAAGATCTCCGCCTCGGCCATCGAGAACTCCCGGAGCCGGTAGAGGCTCTGCCGGGGGGATACCTCGTTGCGGAAGCCCTTGCCCACCTGGACGACGCCCAGGGGAAGCTTTTTCCGCGAGAACTGATAAAGGAACGGGAAAGCCACGAAGATACCCTGCGCCGTCTCCGGTCGCAGGAACGCCGGCCGTCGGTCCAGGGCACCGGTCTCCGTCTCGAACATCAGGTTCATGTCGCCGCGCTGCAGCGACCCACCGCACTCGGGACACTCCAGCCGGGAGCGATGGGGCTCCTCGACGGTTTCCTCCTTCGCGGAGAAGCCACACTCCGGGCAGGTCAGCACTACATCCAGGAACTTGTCCACGTGACCCGAGGCCTTGAAGACCGCATACGGGGTAATGACCGGCGTGGATATCTCCAGGCATCCCTCGCGGAGGACGTAAAACGACCGCCATTTCTCCTCGACGTTGTGCTTCAGCCGGGTGCCCAGCGGTCCGTAGTCATAGAAGCCTGCCTCGCCGCCGTAGATGTCATAGGCGGGATAAAAAAAACCGCGCCGCTTTGCCAGGGATACTATCTCGCTGTAGATATCCATGTCATCACGATATGAGCGCTTTCATGAGGTCGATGTCGCTGACCATGCCGATGAGCTCGTCGTTTTCATCCGTGACAGGCAACTGGTTCACGTCATGCGTAAGCATTTTTTCCGCTACGCCGGATATGGGCGTCTTACTGAACACGGTGAAGAGATCCGTTACCATGACCTCCTTTACTGGAATCGGCGGCAGCTCTATCTTCGATGTCTCATAATACAGGCGCATGACGTCCCGGATGCCCTCCCAGCTCCACATATCCTCGTCTTCCCCCAGGCCCATCTCTGATTCGCTCACGCTCTCCTGTAGATGCGAGAAGGTGAACAGGTCGCCGTCCCCGACGATGCCCACCAGGGATCCTTCATCGTCTATGACGGGTACCGCGTCGACATCGGTAATCTTGAATATCCGCATGACCGCCGGCAGGGGCGTCTCCTGATAAATCGGGATGAACTGCGGCGAGAGATACTCCTCGACGAGTTCACCGTCAAAGGTCTTGATGAGGCGGAGGATATCTGATGGGGCGATGATGCCCTGCAGCTCTCCATCTTCGATCACGGGCAGGCCGTGCACTCGGCTATGGAAAAAAATAGTGGCTGCCTCCTCAATGGTCTCGTTCGGTTCCACAGTCAGTGGACTGTCGTTCATAATGAGAGCGAGCTGTTCCTCCTCGTTATGACGGAACAGATCACTCCGGGTGACGATGCCAGCCAGGGTGCTCGTACCAGCCTTGACAACCGGCATCCCGGTTATCTCATGTTTTCCGAAGAGGCGGAGCACGTCCTCCCGGTTGCCGGGCACCGTCGCCGTGATGATGTCAGTGGTCATGACGTCCTTGACTTTTTGTTTCTTATTCATTGTTTCCTCGATGGAAAGAGGGTCCGTCATGCGCCACGTGCGGGCGCAACAGGTTATGGTTTCCCTCCGGCTCGTTGGTGAATATTGCCACGTACATTTAAATATTTCCTTGGATTCGCCGCCGTCATCGCCGCCACGTCCCCAGGAGAAACAGCAAAACACTCGCGGGTATACGCCATCTCCTCCCGGATATCCGGCGAGGCCAGCATGGCATTGTCCGTTCCAAGCAGCAGCGGAATGCCCAGCTCCAGCATGCGCTCCACCGGAGGCCGAAGCCCAAAAAAGGCATTGGCCCGCGGGCACACCACCACGGGCACCCCGGCGGCAGCCACCGCCTGCAGGTCCTCCTCGGTGGCCCGGCACAGATGCACCAGGAATGACGGCTGCAGCGCGAGGACGGCATCGATATCCTCGCGAATGGCCTCGCTGGCGTGCAATGCAAACAACTTGTCCCGCCGGCGGGTATGGATAGCCACCTTTTCCAGCTCTCCGTAGTCCCAGTCGACGGCACTGCTCACCCCGACGCCATCAGCACTTCTCAGCAGCTCGTCCACCTCTGCTTCGTCGTAGTCATGCTCCCGGGGTCGTGCCATAATGATGCCTGTAATGTTTTCCACTGTCTGCAGTGCTTCTTCCAGCAACTCGACGCCCGCGATGCCACCCTCCCGGAAATCAATAAAATGCGTGATGCCACCCTCGCGCATCTCAGTCAACGCCCCTCGCATCCCTTCAATGACCTCATCGCGGCTCGCCTCACGGAGCCTGCGGTGCTTGTAGCCGTCAGGCGGTGCCACGAGCTCCTCCACCGTCCAGTCCCGCTCCGGGAGTGATATGAAGGCATCACCGAGATGCGTGTGACAGTTACAGAGCACGCCGGCCATGCATGTGAAGCCCGGGCGCATTAAAATCCTTTGTCATCTGCAAATTTTTATTAACCCCCTGGAATTTCGGAACCATGAAGGTAACAATTGTCATGGGCAGCATGAGCGACCAGCCCGTTGCCGAAAAGGCAGAAAAAAAGCTTGAGCACCTCGAGATACCCTACGAAACCATCGTGGCCTCGGCGCACCGTACACCAGAAAAAATCAAGGATATCGCTGCAGGCGACGCGGATGTCTTCATCGCCATCGCGGGCCTCGCAGCGGCCTTGCCCGGCAGCCTCGCCGCGCATACCACGAAGCCGGTCATCGGGGTCCCCGTCTCCGGCAAAGTCAATATGGACGCCATCCTGTCCATCGTCCAGATGCCGCCTGGCATTCCCGTCGCTGCCGTCGGCCTCGACCGGGGGGACAACGCCGCGTTACTCGCAGCGGAAATACTCGGTCTGCAGCATCCCGAGGTGCGGGAGCGCCTCGAGGAGTACCGCGAGGAGATGAGGCAGAAGTATGTTTGATCCTGAGGCATTCATCGAGCAGGCCGTCCAGGGCATCCGCGAGCAAGTCGACGGTACAGCCATCATCGCCACCTCGGGCGGCGTGGACTCCACGGTTGCGGCGCAGCTGGGCAGCATGGCCCTCGGCAGCGACCTCACCGCCATCTACGTCGATACGGGCTGCATGCGGAAAGACGAGGGTGAGCAGGTCAAAGACATCCTTGGGGACATGGACCTGACGCTGCGCTACGTCGAGGCGGCCGACGAGTTCTATGCGGCGCTAGCGGGCATCGTCGATCCCGAGGAAAAACGCAAAATCATCGGGGAAAAATTCATACGGATATTTGAACGTGAGGCCCGTACCGTCGATGCGGGCTACCTCATACAGGGCACCATTGCCCCGGACTGGATTGAGAGTGGCGGCGGCCTCCGCGACACCATCAAGTCGCATCACAACGTCGGCGGCCTGCCCGAGGACATGGACCTCGAGCTCGTCGAGCCGCTCCGCGACCTCTACAAGGACGAGGTACGCAAGGTCGCCCGCGCGCTGGGGCTGCCCGTAGCAGAACGGCAGCCGTTCCCCGGGCCGGGGCTGGCGGTGCGCATCATCGGTGAGGTGACCCCGGAGCGCGCCTGCGTCATCCGGGATGCCTGCGCCATCGTCGAGGAGGAAATTGATGCCGCTGTCGCAGATGGAGCGATGTCGAAGCCCTGGCAGTACTTCGCCGTGTTGCTTCCCATCAAGACCGTCGGCGTGCACGGCGATAGGCGAGCGTATGGCTACACTATCGCGGTTCGTTCCGTTGAATCCCTGGATGCGATGACCGCTGATTTCAGCCGCATTCCTTTCGAGGTGCTTGACCGTATCTCCACGCGCATCACCAACGAGCTCAACCAGGTCAACCGTGTCGTCTACGATATCACCCATAAGCCGCCGGGCACCGTTGAATGGGAGTAGCATGGACTTCCAGACCTGGGAGCCCATCTATGAGCGTATCCTCGCCGACTTTGATTACAGCAGGCAGGCGGACGAACAGGCCGCCAGTATCCTCCATTCGCTGGTCGACGAGCCCGCATCTCCCGACCTTTTGAAGGAGCGTATCGCAGGAAAAGACGCAACGGTGTGCGGCGCAGCGGAAACCCTCGAGCACGAAGTTACAGATGCCACGGCCATCGTCATCGCTGCGGACGAGGCCACCTCAACGTTACTTCGCTACAATATCCAGCCCGACGTCATCGTCACGGACCTCGACGGCGACGTTACGGATCAGGTACATGCCAGTCAGCAGGGCAGCATCACCGTCATCCACGCCCACGGGGACAACATCGAAGCGTTACGCCGGTATGCACCCTGCTTCACTGGTCCGGTTGTGCTGACCACGCAGGCGACACCCTTCGATGACGTCTACAACTTCGGGGGGTTCACCGATGGCGACCGCGCCTATTTCCTGGCCCGAGAATGCAACGCGGCGTCAATCACGCTCCTCGGCTTCGACTTTGACCATCCACGATACAAGCCCGGGAAAGACCGTGCGATCAAGCACAAAAAGCTGCAGTGGGCGCGACGACTCATAGCGCAGTACTAGCCTAGCGTTTTTTCTCCCATTTTTCCAGCTCGAGCACCCGGCCAAGAGAGCTGCCGCGCTTTATCTCCTCCCGCATCCGGTTTTCTCGCTCGTGGACGTTGACCGCCCGGTTGGCGATTTCCTGCGCCCGCTCCTTGGGGATGACGACCAGTCCGCTGTCATCCCCGACCAGCCAGTCACCAGAGCGTACGGGCTGCCCGCCGCAGATGATGTCATAGCCGATCTCGCCGTAGCCCTTCGGTTCACCCGCCTCGGCCACCATGTGACGGGAGAACACCGGGATGTCCTGCTGCCGGATGTCTCCCACGTCCCGGACGGCTCCATCGATGACCACGCCGCCGATACCGTTTTTGACGGCGCTCCACGTGGCCAGTTCCCCCCAGACCGCCTGATTGCCCGGAGCGGCCTGCACCACGATGATGTCGCCCTCATTCGCGATGTCGATGGCCTCCACCACCTTCGCCCAGTCGCCATCCAGGGTTTTCACCGTCAACGCCGGCCCGACCAGATGATAGCCCTCCTTCAGGGGACGGATGCCGCGAAGCCCGCCGGCGTTGTGCATCGCATCGCAGACGTTGCAGGCCGACACCCGCTGCAATGCCTGCCGTATCTCGTCCCGTCCGTACTTTTTGAACTGGTCGCTTTTAATCGCTTTTCCCTCCCGCATCGCCATTTTTATAGTGCGCGCCGCCTCGGAGACCTGCTCCGCCTTGATGATAGCCCCGCCGACGATGACGATGCATGCGCCGTTCTCGATGGCCAGCGGTGCGGTCTCACTGGTGATGCCGCCCGCCGCCGCTACCGGTATAGAGCAGCAGGAGGCAACCCGCTGGATATCCTCGAACGGCTGCCGACCGGTCATCTGCTCATCGATGGAGACATGCACGCCCACATAGTCGGCGCCGAGCTCCTCGACCTGCCTGGCTCGCTCCTCCAGATGAGGCACGCCTATAAGGTCGACCAGTATCTCGGTGCCATAGCGATGCGCCGCCGCGATACCCTCCCGCAGGGTCTCGTCGCTGGCGACGCCCAGCAGACAGACGACCGAGGCGCCCGCCTTAGCCGCCATCTCCACCTCGATGTCGCCGACGTCCATGGTCTTCATGTCCGCGACCACTGGCGCCTCCAGCTCCGCCAGGCGACGAACCGCGTTCATGCCCTCCGCCTTGATAAGCGGCGTACCGGCCTCCAGCCAGTCGACGCCACCCTCGACGGCCTCCCGGGCAATCTGGAATGCGCGATCCATGTTTACCAGGTCGAGCGCGACCTGCAGCACCGGTTTCATGCCGATTTAAACATCCGAGCCTATAAAAATCTATCACGAAAACACTATCAAGGGCTGCGCCATCACCACGTATGCCGGAGCGCTACACCAAAAACGAGCTCTACCGGGCCGTCCAGGACATCCTCGACCGAGAGGAATACGACCGTCTGATCCGGGAGGAAATCGAGGCCTACGGCGGCCTCATCGACGAGGACGCAGCGGCGCTCATCGTGGTGGACAAGCACTGCCGTAACCTGCTCCCTTTGACGCCGATAACGGCATTGGCTCCGGATATGGATGCGACGCTCTACGCCCGCGTGGAGTATGTCGGAGACATTAGAGAGTTCAGCGGCGGCCGGGTCGTCAACTGTATCATATCCGACGAAACGGGGCGATGCGTGCTCGTGCTCTGGGACACCGACGTGGATCTCGTTGCAGCTGAAAAAATCTCGGAGGGCAAAACCATCAAGGTCATCAATGGATACGTCAAGGAGGGCTTCCACGGTATAGAGGTCAACATCGGCAAATGGGGCCTCATCGAGATCACGCCCACTGATGCCCCCGACATCGAGGTCACGGATAAACCGACGCCGCTGGGGGACATCGACCAGGGTGTCGTCGACATCCGAGCTACCATCGAGGCCATCACCCCCACGCAGGTCTATCTTACCGCCAGCGGTGAGACATTCTCCGCCCGGGTGACCCTCATCGACGAGACCGGCGAACAGACCCTCGTCGTCTGGAATGACCTGGTCAAACAACTGCAGCAGTTCACCGAGGGCGACGTGCTCATAGCCAGGCGCGTCTACATGAAAAACGGCGAACTGCACGCCGGAGACATCAGCCGCCTCGAAGCCGCTGATTGAAGGACAGGGATACAAATTTATAAATAAGCACGTCATATTCTTTTTTAAGTCCACAATCGGGGGAAAAAATGATGACAAAGCCACATGCAAAAAGCGTTTTTGCAGTAGTACTCATATTATTACTTGGACTGGCGGCGCTGGGAGGCATACAGCCCGGGGGCAGCGAATCCATCTCATCCTATGAGAAACAGGCGGTGAGCGCTGCCTACTTTTACTGGCAGCACACTGGTATAACCACGGTAGCGTTCATGGCGTTCGGTCCCGACAGTGCCAATTACACGTGGTCGTTCGGTGATGACACCGGCGGCTCCGGTAAAACAGTGACGCATACCTTCCAGCAGCCGGGCAGCTACACCGTCAGGCTCACCACGGATCAGGATGGCGATAGCTCCTCGAATACCCGGACGCTCACCATCTCCACTGAGCCACCGATCGTTGATTTTACCTGGGAGCCCGAGACTCCGACCACGCAGACGGAGGTTCACTTCTGGGATACGTCCATCTATCCGGAAAATGAATCCAAAACCGGACCGTGGAACTGGACCTGGAATCTCGATGACGGTCACGTCAAATATGGCCCCTCCATCAATCATACCTTCACCGACAACGGCATCTATGAGGTAATGCTCACCCTGCGGCACGAAAACGGTACGTACCCTCCAGATAGTGCCACAAAGCAGGTGTTCGTATTCAACGTCCCTCCTACTGCACAGTTCTACTGGACGCGGGAGAACAGCGGCATTCACTTCGATGCCACTGATTCCCGGGACACGGATGGCACCATCGTCAACTATACCTGGAGCTTCGGCGACGGCAACACCAGCTACCTGCAGAATCCCACGCACGTCTACGATGAAAACGGCTCCTACAATGTAAATCTGACTGTGATGGACGACGACGGCGAAACAGACATCCTTACCAGAACCGTCGACACCACCAACTATCTGCCCGACGTCCAGCCCTTCATCCACCCCGTCGAGGCTACCATCAAGACAGACGTCGCATTCAATGACTCCTCGGTCGACATGGACGGCACCATCATCAACCGAACCTGGGACTTCGGCGACGGCACCATCAGCCACGAGCGCGACACCACGCATCGATACAGCGCCAAGGGCTCCTACACTGTCACGCTGACCGTCATTGACAACGACTACGCCTATAACACAACGACGCGGGAGGTCGACGTGGTCAACCTGCCGCCTGACGTATTCATCTCATGGGACCCCGTCTACCCGGCCGTCGACGAAAATGTCACCTTTTATAACCACTCGATCGGTCCTGGCGACACCCGGCAGAACACCACGGATCCGGATGGCTTCATCGTCAATCAGACGTGGCTCATCGACAACCAGACCGCTGGTTATGGCCCCAACGTCACCCATATGTTTTCCACGAACGGCCTCCATACGGTGACGCTCATCGTCACGGATGACAGCGATGACACCAACCGTTCTACCCGGCAGGTCCACGTGGCCGACATCTACGTCGACGACGACCAGAGCCCGGACTGGTATGACCACTCTCACGTTCGGACGATACAGGAAGGCGTCGACAATGCAAGCGCTGGTAATCTCATCCATGTACTCGAGGGCACCTATCCTGAGCAGGTGGTGGTCGACAAACCCGTCACCATCGCTGGCAAGGACGCCACCGTGGACGGAATCGGCGGTACCGCGTTTACCGTGACGGCTGCCACGACGGTTCTCCATGAGCTCCACATTGTCAATACCTCTCAGGCGGCCGTAGTTTTAGCGGATAACGTGACCATCACTGGCTGCCAGCTGGACACCGCCGCCGGCGGCATCCGCATCCAGGGTGACCATGCCCTCGTCACGTCGAATATCTTTCAGCAGGGATATGGGTCAGGGGCCGCTGTCCGAGTAGAAGGCTCACATACCTATATTGCGTACAATACATTCATGCAGACGCCAGATGGCGTTGCCCTCGTCGACGGGGTCAACCATACCATCGAGGATAACGTGTTTACGGACGCGATTCATGCCGTCCAGGTCAAAAATGCTCAGGATTGTTACATCTGGGGGAACACCTTCCAGGACAACCATGTGGCCATCGACATCATCAATCAGGGCTGCAGCATCGGGGATAACGTCCTGCGCGACAACGACAAGGCCATCCTTCTCCGCGCCGCGGGGAGCTCGGTCGTCAACAACACGCTGACGGGTAACACCATCGGCATAGAAGTCACGGGAGATTTTAACACTATTACAGGGACCACCATCCGCGACAGCCCGGAGGCAGCCATTCGTCTCTCATCATCGTCGGGAACCGATGTATCAGACTGCATCTTGTCCGGTAACGCTGTCGGCATCGATGCCGTCGACAGCGGACAGACTATGGAAGCGACCATCCACAATGTCACGTTTTCCGGCACGACTGGGGACTCCATCGTCCTGTACAACGCGGCCGCCACCATCTCTGACTGCATGTTTTCCAGCGTTACCCGCGGAATATGCATCAATCAGTCAACGGCGGTCACGGTGCAGTCCTCCATCTTCGATACCGGCGTAACCGCGATATACATACAGGACGCCGCCCCGTCCATAGAGGGATGCGACATCTCTGGATACACCAGCGGCATTGTTTCCCATGGCCAGCACGCAACAATCAGTGGATCCACGCTACACAACAACACCATCGGCCTGCACCTCGCCGGAGAAAACACGTCTCTCCTTGACTGCCTCATAAAGGATAACGATGTCGGTGTCGCCGCGCATGGCGCCCGCAACCTGACCGTAAATTGTACCATCCACACCAACAACGACGGGATGACAATACAGGGCGGAGAAAACATATCCCTAGAGGGAGCCAGGTTTGCCAACAACACCAACGCCCTCTCGCTTACAGACACGCATGATGTCACTGTCATGGCATGTTCCATCGAAACCAGCTCCACGGCGATAGCCCTCGTCGATACAAGCGACTGCCAGTTTGCCGAGAATCACCTTCACGACAATCATCTCGCTGTGACCCTGCTCACCAGCTCATATAATACCTTCGATGGCAACAACCTCACGGGCAACACTGTAGGATTCCTGCTTTCCAGAGCACCCTCCAACGTTCTCCGTGACAACTCCTTTACCGATAACGACTACGCCCTCGACCTCGAAGGAAGCAGCATTTCCCAGTACTACCAGGATATAGATACCAGCAACATGGTCAACGGCCAGCCCGTTCACTACATCACTCATCAGTCAGATGTTGAAAAAGGCAGCCAGTATGGTTACCTGGCCTTCGTCAGCTGCGACAATGTCACCGTCACTGGAGCCACCACGGAGCCCAATGGCGAAGGACTGCTCCTGGTCGACGTACATGATTTCTCCATCCAGCAGGGCACTTTTACCCGGAGCCGGGTCGGCGCCGTGCTCTTCGCGTCGAGCCACGGTACCATTGCGGCCACCAATTGCTCGGACAACACAGATGACGGCATCAGCATGACCCGCGGCACACATAACATTTCAATCACTGGCTGTACCATCACCGGCAACGGGCAGCGTGGTATCAATCTCTATCGTTCCACGGGCGGAGCCGGCCACGTCTCTATCTCTGACAGCCATGTCATGGACAACTGGCTGGGCGTAAACATCGAGAACACCCGAGCCAACGTCATCGAAAACCTGACGCTTTCCGGTCATCAGGATGTAGCCATCAGGCTGTACAAGTCGGATGACACCTCCATTGGCAACGTGACGCTGCACGACAACACGGGAGGACTGGAGATACTTCGCTCCACCGCTACGCTGCACGAGGTGACTGCTCATCACCATGACACAGCCGTCATGATAACGGACGGTAGCGTGGTCATGCACGGCGGCACTCTTCACGACAACGACGTCGGCATCACTGCAACCCGGGCAACGGTAACCGTGACCGATGCTGCCCTGAGCACCCATATGACTGGCGTTAGGGCGGACAACGCCACGCTGTCGATAGCTGCAACGTCATTCCAGGACAACGAGCGAGCGCTCCATGCGGTATTATCGACGGTGACTGTCGATGGCTGCCTGATTGCCAACAACACGTATGGCATGCAGCTCAACCATGTAAATGGCAGCCGCATCGTCAACTGTACCGACGATGCATCCATCGCCAATAACACGTATGGTATAACCATTGACGACTCCGCCGGGGTAACGGTCGCTAATTGCTCGTTTTCTGATAACGATAACGCTCTCACGGTGACTGCGTCGACGGGCACCACCGTTGATGCCTGCCTTGCCTTCAATAATACTGATGCTTTTGTCATCGTGGACGCCAACGATACGGCTATCTCTGATTCATTGCTGCATCACAACGTCCATGCCCTGGATATACAGTCCAACAATACCACTGTCATGTACTGCTCGTTCTGGAAGAACATGTACGGCGTCCACATCCTGAACGGCCGCTTCAACAGCATCTATCACAACAACTTCGCCTACAACATGGAGCAGGCATCGGATGTGAGCGTCAATAATTCCTGGGATAATGGCTATCCCGCCGGCGGCAATTACTGGAGCAACTACGCCGGTACCGATCATCGTACGGGCGCAGCTCAGAATCAATCCGGGAGTGACGGCATCGGAGACATCCCGTTTCCGGTACCCGGAGGCTCCACTGCGGACACCTATCCCCTCCTGGAAGTGGTGGACGGCGCCACCGCTATACCGAACAGTCCTCCGGAGGCCGCCTTCTTCATATATCCCTCAAATCCACTGTCGACTGAAGCAGTTGACTTCGTGGATCAGTCCACGGACCCCAACGGCAACAGCGACATCGTCACCTGGCAGTGGGACTTCGGCGACGGCAACACCTCCAGCCAACGGCATCCTTCTCATACCTATCTGCATCCCGGGAACTACACGGTTACCCTGACGGTCACCGACGGCCAGGGCGCCAACAGCTCCTATCAAAAGAACGTCACGGTGATTAATACGCCGCCGGAGGCGCATTTCACGCTGTCGCCGCAGCAGGCAGCCGTCGGCGAAACCATCCAGTTTACTGATGATAGCATGGATAGCAACGGTGACATCGTCAGCTGGAACTGGACGTTCGGGGATGGCTCCACCAGCAGCCAGCAGAATCCCTCCCATCAATACGGCGATGTGGGTACCTACACGGTGACGTTGACGGTCACGGACAGTGAAGGCGCTACTGATACGTATACCGCCACTGTCACAGTAGCCGGTGTATCGCCCACGGCAGCGTTTTCAGCTGCCCCCTCGAAGCCGAAAGCCGGGGAACTTGTCGCCTTCACGGACCTCTCTACGGATGACGGTGACGTGGTGACCTGGCACTGGGACTTCGGAGACGGCAACGCCTCAGCGGCCCAGAACCCCTCGCATGAGTACGAAAAAGCTGGTACCTACACGGTAACGCTGACTGTCTGGGATGACGACGGCGCGAAGGACACCACGACGAAGACCATCACCGTCGAGGGAGACAACGATACCCCCGGTTTCATGCTTCCCTTGCTACTGCTCGCCCTAGCCGTCGTCGCTATCGGGTTCTCCCGCAGACGGGGGAAGATTTAATAACAGCCCCGCTTTTGTCGTGCAAGGTGACCCGATATGGCAGAGAAGGCAATGAACAAGAAGATGGAGGAACTCGAGAACAGACTCCGCTACCAGGAGGCAGTCCTGGAAGAGATGTATAACGCTCAGCAGTCACTTTTTCCCGTATTCGTTGACCTAGTCAAGCTCATCAGCCGGATGTATGACGAAATGGACATAGAGGACAAGGACGTCCAGCGGCGTATATCCCGGCTGGAGGATTTATTCGTCGACCGGGAAGCCATCGCCCAGAAGTACGGTCTCGACAGTGACCATGAGACCGCCGATTACGGGATGGCCTACACATGACGCATGACCACGCCTGACCAGAAAAGAGCCCGTATAGCCCAGGAGATAGCCCGCGCCATACAGGCCAGCGAGATTTCCAGCCGACAGCAGATAGAACACTACAAAAAACGGCTCTGCAAACGGTACGGGCTGGATGCACCGCCATCCAACAGTCAGCTCCTCGAGCATATCCCGGCGAAGCAGCGCCGGACCGTGCAACCGCTCCTGCAAAAAAAGCCCGTGCGCACGCTGTCCGGCATCGCCGTCGTGGCCGTTATGACATCGCCGCATCCCTGTCCCCACGGCCGCTGTCTCCCCTGCCCCGGTGGACCACCGGAGTCCGCGCAGAGCTACACCGGCCGGGAGCCCGCCGCGCAGCGCGCCGAGCAGAACGAGTATGACCCCTGGCGGCAGACGACACATCGTATCCAGCAGCTGGAGGCCATCGGTCATCCGGCTGACAAGATCCACCTCATCATCATGGGGGGCACCTTCACCGCCCGGCCGTTCGATTACCAGCGCTGGTTTGTCCGCCGCTGCCTGGATGCCATGAATGACAGCGACGCTACTACGCTCAATGCAGCGAAGCGGTATAACGAGCAGGCTGCCCACCGCTGCATCGGCATGACGATTGAGACCCGACCGGACTGGGCGCGTCTGCATCACGTCGACCGTATCCTGGAAATGGGAGCCACGTGCATTGAGCTTGGCGCCCAGATTCTCGATGACCGCGTACTCATTGCCATGCGGCGGGGGCACACCGTGGAGGACATCCGGGCGGCGACGCGCATCTGTCGAGATGCAGGGCTCAAGGTCTGCTACCATGTCATGCCCGGGCTGCCCGGGAGCAGCCGGCAGCGTGACGATGCCTCCTTTTTAGCTATGTTTGAGGATGCCTCCTTCCGCCCGGACATGCTCAAGATATACCCGACGCTGGTGGTGGCTCCGTCAGACCTGCACCGGCAGTGGCAGCACGGTGACTACCAGCCGCTCTCCACTGAAGAAGCGACGGAAATCATCGCTGACTGGAAGACACAGGTGCCGCCGTATGTCCGTATCCAGCGGGTGCAGCGTGACGTTCCAGCCCCGCTCATCGAGGCCGGCGTAACCAAGAGCAATCTCCGCCAGCTCGTCCATGATTACATGGCGTCGCATGATCAGACCTGCCGCTGTATACGATGCCGGGAGGTCGGCCACCAGCAGTACAAGCACCAGATAGACATCGGCGACATCGAACTCGTACAGCGAAGGTATGCGGCAGGCGGTGGCCGAGAGTATTTCCTCTCCCTGGAGGATGAGAACGGCATTCTGGTCGGCTACTGCCGCCTGCGGTTCCCCGGCCGGCCGCACCGCCCCGAAATCAGCGAGCATGACGCCCTGGTCCGGGAGCTCAGAATCAGCGGCCCGCTCGTTCCCCTAGGACGGGAGCCGGAGGACGACTGGCAACACCGCGGCTACGGCCAACAGCTTCTAGAACAGGCGGAAGATATTGCCGGCGATGCAGGCATGGATACAGTACTCATACTCAGCGGCATCGGCGTCAAGGAATACTACGAAAAACGTGGATACGAGCGGCGCGGCGTGTACATGGCCCGGCAGCTCTAAGAGAACAGCGTCAGATAGGGATTGATGAGAAACGCCGCAGCGGCGACAATATAGAATCCCGCCAGCGTCAGATAGAAACCCGCCCATAGTTCATTGTTTTCCAGCGTCGTAATCGCGATGCTGTTCCGGGCCATCTTGTAGAACATTCGTGCCGTGGGAACAGCGAGGAGCAGGAGCGCCAGGAGTGATGCCGGTAGCCATCCCGCGGCCACGTAGCTGCCCAGGAGGAAAAACGTCAGGAACGAGAGCCCCCCGATGATGGCCGTCAGCGTGGACCATCGATGATACACGGCCGGTGTCTGTATCCCGCATTCCCGATCGCCGGTTACATCAGTGAAATCCTTGGTGTTCTGCCAGGCCAGCACCCATACCGCCATGATGCTGCCGAGGAGCCAGGGCACCGCGTTGCCCGCATCGCCAAAGATACTCCAGGCGGCAGGCAGCGGCAGGAGCCCACGGCAGACCGCCAGTGAGGCAGTATTGAGCCACAGGCGCTTTTTGATGCGGAATGGCTCCAGGTTATACAGGATATCAAACAACAGGAACGCAATCATGAACACGCCGTATACCAGGTTGACAGCAAAGCCGACCAGGATGGCAAAAATAGCGAGTGCCCAGGCGGCTATCTCTGCCTGCGCGGGGCTGATGAGGCCGCTGGTGATCGGTCGGTAGTCCTTGTGGTTGAGGATGTCTATCTCGACGTCCTCCACTTGGTTCAGGATCTGTCCGACGGCCTGTGCCGCCGACAGGGCGAGTCCGGCGAAGATGACGGTGGATACCTGGGGGAGAAAGGTGGACAGACTCCCGTTGAAAGAGAGCTGGATAACCACGCCGAAGAACACGGCGATAAAGGGTGCAATGAGAGTAAAAGGTCTAACCAGGTGTAGCCATGCCTTGAATCGTCCACCCATTACACATCCGAATGCTTCATGGCTTATAAACCTTAGCATCAGCAGATTTTAACAGAATAAAATCATGGTCAAACAAAATAGAAAGGAAAATGAGGGAAAAGAGAAAAGGGGTTTACAGCAGGCTGATACCGGCCGTAGCCGCCGAGTAGCCCAGCATAAAGTTCGTGTTGGGAATGCCGACGCCGATCTTGCCGAAGTTGATGAATATGCCCGTGAAGCCCCAGGACATAAATACCTGCGGTCCAACGAGATCCCAGTAGTTAATCCGCGGGGGTATCAGCTGGGCGTTCAATGACGCCGTGTACCCCATGAATGGATACATCACGAAAATCGGCCGGAGCATCATGCCGATGAAGGCCTCGCCGGGATACAGCGGTATCCAGGTCCGCCCTTTGCCGACGCTGATGACGGGCCCCAGCAGTTGAAACGTATGCGAGGGCATGAACAGGCTCCGCAGCAGCTTCGTCGTCATCGCAGTGTTGGGAAGAATACCCAGTTCGTCCATCATGTTCACGACGTTCTCGATGATGCGCCGGGCCTCCTCCTGCTCTGCATTTTCGGTATCCTCATCTGCGGTATACAGGGTTTCAAATGCCTCCGCGGCTCGCTCCCATTCAGTTGAGAGTTTCTGAGCCTGACTCAATGATATAGTCTTCGCGGTCGCCGCAGCTTTCGTATTTCCATTTACCAGTGAACAGTTGACGGTCACTTCTCGTTCTCCGCCTGATGACGCCTGAACAGGGTTCACTGCAAGGGCTGGAAACACCAGTAGGGCAGCGACCCCGATAACGACACTCAGCTTTAGGGTTTCTGACTTCATAGTCCAATCACCTACGTACCTAATGGCAAAACGCTATTTATTTATTTCGATGCGCAGAGTGGGTCATATCCGCATGCATGTGCATCCTTGCCTGTAGGGAGTGCAGCCGTTCCTTCAGCTTCTCCACCCCGGAAGCCTCCCGCCAGGCTGGCGTATCCGGGTATTCGACGACCAGGAGCAGCAATTGCTCCGGGGATGCAAGGCCGAAGTCCTGCCCGGCTGGATGTTGCAATGCCTCCTGTATCACCATGGATGACAGTTCACCGCGGCCGACCTGTATCACTGCGGCGACCATGCGGCGTACCTGCTGCCAGAGGAAGCTGCTGCCAGTGACATCGATGGTCAGTACCTCGCCGCCGTTCAGGATAACGCGCTCTATACTCCGGATGGGGGACCGGCCATCCAGCCGGGCGAACGCAGAAAAATCATGCGTTCCCTCGAAGAAACGAGCTGCCTGTTGCATGGCCTCCCGATCGTAGCCCTCGTCGTAGAGATAGTAGCGATAGGTCTTCCGCCGGGCATGCCGCGGTGCAAAATCGTCATCCACCACGGCGTAGTGAAGCGGCCAGACGTCCCCCAGTCCGTAGGCGAGCCCGTTGACCACCGAGCCGGGCGTCATCTCGGTGTCAAAGGCGACCACGTTGCCAGCCGCGCTCACCCCGGCATCGGTCCGCGAGGCCGCCTGAAAGCGCCCTGCCTCGGCGCTCTCGATGGCCTCCATTGCTATGAGCCGGTCGATAATGGAACCCTCCACGGTCGCCATACCGGGCTGCCGAGCCGACCCGTGAAAGCAGGTGCCGTCGTAGGCGATGGAGACCGCGAGACGCATGAGCGATAAACACCTTTTTATTTTAATGTGTTTATATGGATGTGATGCAGGAGAAGTATCTGGAATTGCTGCGCTGCCCGACCTGTCACGGTGAGCTTTCCCTCCATGACGCTTGGGAGAAGGATGGAGAGATATGGACGGGGACGCTGCACTGCTCCGCGTGCGATGTTGAGTATGACATCCGAGAGGGCATCCCGTATCTGATGCCGAAAGAATGAGTGGGCCCGTCGAGATTTGAACTCGAGTTACCAGCGCCCCATGCTGGAAGGATTCCAAGCTACCCTACGGGCCCATATGGGGAGATGTAAGGGACTCTGGATACTAAAAGTTTTTCTTTGCTTCCAGGAAGGCAGTCAGGGTTTTCCGGGTGCTGTACCGGGGTATGAAGCCAGCTTTTTTGGCTTTGTCACCTGCAGCCACCCAGGGATACTGGATGAAGTCGATGATGGCCGGGGGCACTTCTATCAGGTGGAGCCACCAGGCCAGCCGGAGCAGCGGGGACAGTACGGCCCGGGGGACCTTTATCGGGCGGACACCGGCTGTCTCGATGATGTCCCGCCAGTGCATGGCTCCCTCGCCGACGATGTTGAACACCCCGCCGATGTCCTCCACGGTGAAGTGCTCAAACGCGCGGGCGACGTCGTCCTCGTGCACGAACTGTATCTCCGGGTTCTCGCTGCTCACCAGGGGCAGCATCCGCCAGTTGAGCAGCCGAGAGTAGAACTGGTCCACCGTAGGTCCCAGGACGAGGCAGGGGCGGAGCGTGGTCACGATGACCTCGGGATGCTCCTGTTTCCATGCCTGGCAGAGCTCTTCCAGCCGGACCTTGTCCCGGGCGTAATAGTAGCGGCTCTCCTTTCCACGGCGGGGATCCTGCTCCGTCAGCCGCCGGGGGTTGTCCGGCCAGGCGCCGTACACCGTCGTGCTGCTGCTCATGAGCACCTTTTTTACGCCGGCTTCTGCTGCCGCGGCCAGCACGTTTCTGGTCCCGTTGACATTGATGTCGTGCATCTCCCGCTCGTCGTGGATGGGGTTCAACATGAACGCGAGATGTATCACGGTATCCACCCCGTTTGAAGCGAACAATTTCGGCAGCGTATCGCTTCGGACGTCGAGGCGATGATAGTCGAGCTTCTCAAAGGAATGCTGCCACGGCCGCCGGGAGATGCCGATGACGCGGTCGACGCTGTCGTTTTCCTCCAGGCGGGCGATGATTTTCCGGCCGAAATAGCCGGCAGCACCCGTAATCCCCACACGCATTATTTTTCCGTAAAGCACACATGATTTATAAAGGCTCTGGCTGGACTGCCCGGGATGCCAGGTAGATACCGAACAGGATACAGCCACCGCCGACCACCGTGAACCAGGAGGGCACCTGACGAATCCAGGGCAGGGCAAAGGCAAGCAACGTCGACCCCAGCGGCTCCCCCAGCAGCGACACAGACGCAACGGAGGCCCGGACATACTTCAACGCCCAATTGTACAGCGTATGCCCAAAGATACCCGGGACCAGCGCCATAACCAGGATGAGGCCATAATTGCGGGCCCCGATACCCGTCAACTGAGCGCCAGCCACTACAACAATGCCCACCAGCGTGACCGTGGCAACGCCGTAGACAACCAACGCGTAGACCGGCGTCGACAGCGTATGACGCATCCGCCGGCCGCCCAGAATGTATACCCCGGCAGCGGCACCCCCCAGCATGGCCAGGATGTTACCCTCAAGCGTGGCAGCCTCCAGGTTATAGTTGCCGCCGACGAGCACCGCGACACCGAGCAGCGAGAGCGCTATCCCCCCAACGTTGACCCGGGATACCTGTTCACGGAAAAAATAGTAGGCCAGCGGCGCCACAAGTACCGGATGAGCAGTCACCAGGATAACGGAGCTCGCCACCGAAGTATAGTCCAGCGAGGTAATCCAGAAGGAGAAATGCGCCGCCAGCACCACGCCGATGCCTCCAAGGACGAGCAGGTCACTGCGGGCCAGCCCCACCAGCTCTCGGCGGTAGCGCTTGAGGACAAAGAACGGGCTGAGCAGCAGTGTCGTGAACAACATGCGATACAACGCGATGGTGAGCGGCTCCGCCTCAGTCGAGATTATCAGCACGGCTGCAAAGGATACCGATAGGATGGCAATGAAGAGCGCAGCGTGAGCCCGTTTCATCGATGGTAAAACCATTGCCACTTAATGCTTTTTCTCTTTTCGTTTGCTGCTTGCCCCTGATGCGAGCATGTTTTATACCGTCGGTGTATCCCCTGCCATGGACTGGCTCACCCAGGTCGTCATCCCGTTTTCGCTGTCCGCCGCCGTGGTGATAATCATCACGCTGGTCGCGGAGCGTTACGGCACCAAGGTGGGCGGTATCATCGGGACGCTGCCCACCAATCTGGCCGTCGCGATGGTCTTCATTGGCATCAACCGTGGTGCCGCCTTCGCCGCCGATGCAGCTGTGGTCGTGCCGGCGGAGATGGGTATCAACATTCTCTTTCTCGCTGTGTTCTCCGTGGCTGCCTATCGCTCGCTGCCCTTTGCCTTGACCATCTCGCTGGGCGTATGGGCGCTGCTGTCAGCCGGGTTGTACCTGGGAGCGATTGAAAACGTGTGGCTGTCGCTTGCCATCTACCTGGCGTTGATGATACCCTCGTTTTTGTTTCTGGAGCTGTGGAAAAAAGTGCCGTCGCGCAGCCCGATAAAGGTCCGCTACACCTGGCA
Organism: Thermoplasmatota archaeon; assembly: GCA_049975285.1. GTDB lineage: Archaea > Thermoplasmatota > E2 > UBA202 > DSCA01 > CAZESS01. The sequence continues at coordinate 14,546 of JBNGDQ010000002.1, read as the reverse complement.
GAAAATCCTGTTCCGGGGACTGCTGGCGGGCACCGTCATCGCGATTGCGGTGCTTCTCTCCAACGTCGGCGCCGCTATATCCGGTATTTTCTCCGTGTTTCCGGCTATCTTCACCTCGACGATGACCATCTTCGTCTACGAGCATGGCGCCCGGTTTGCCGGAGCCATGGCCAAGTCCATGATGCTGGGTTCGCTGACCACTGTCGGATTTAGCGTGGCTGTCCATCTGCTGTACCCGGAGCTTGATATCGGCTGGGGAACGCTGGCTGCCTACGCCTTATCATTCGTGGTGGTGCTTGTAGTATCCTGGCTGTCCCGGTGCATCCGCTAGGCAGAACGGAGCTCCGCGAGGATTTCCTCGGCGCGGTCCATTTTCACGGCTCCCTCTTCAACCATACGCCGTGCCACCACGTCGATCTCGTCGCCAGTGGCGCCAGCCATCACGGCGATGTTCTTGGCATGCAGGCGCATATGGCCCTGCTGGATGCCTTTTGTGGCGAGGGCGTGCAGCGCGGCAAAGTTCTGCGACAGTCCCACAGCAGCGATGACCTGTGCGAGTTCCTGCGCTGACTCCACACCCAGAATCTTGAGAGTCAGCTGAGCCATGGGATGAATCCTGGTGGTACCGCCGACCGTCCCGATGGCGAGGGGCAGCTCGATGCTACCCACCAGGTCGCCATCCATGTTTTTCTCGTAATGGGTCAGCGGGCCGTAGCCATCCTTTGCTGCATAGGAGTGCGCGCCGGCTTCGATGGCTCGCCAGTCGTTGCCCGTAGCGATGACCACCGCGTCGATGCCGTTCATGATGCCCTTGTTGTGCGTCGCCGCCCGATATGGATCACGGGCCGCGAACTCGTAGGCCTCCAGGATGTGGTCGACGACGGCTTCGCCGCCGAGCGCCTCCCGGTCAAAGACAGCCTTCGCTTTTACGAGACGTTGGTCTGCCAGGTTGGAGATGATACGCAGCCGTGCCGTCCCGCCAGTTATATCCTCGATGAGCGGCGCGCATGCCTCGGCCATGGTGTTGACCGCGTTGGCCCCCATTGCATCCCTGACGTCGACGAGGAGATGAACGACGAGCATGTCGTGGCCTATGTCGCGCACCTCGACGTCCCGGGCGCCGCCGCCCAGCCGGACGAGCACCTTGTCCTGAGCGTTGGCCAGTTCAAGGATGTCATCTTTGTGCTGCATGATTGCATCTGCGGCATCGCTGTCTGGGTTGAGCACCTGTATCTGTCCAATCATGACCGGGTCGGTCGCGGTGGCGGTGAATCCTCCCTTGACGCGGGCGCGCTTGGCTCCGTTTGAGGCGGCTGCGACGACAGAGGTCTCCTCGATGGCCATGGGGATGAGGTAGTCTTTTCCGTTGACCGTGAAGTTAGTGGCGATGCCGAGGGGAAGCTGCATGGTTCCGATGACGTTTTCTATCAACCGGTCGGCCGTGCCGGCATCCAGCCCCTGCATCGAGCGGAGCATGGCTGCCTCCTCGTCGGTCAGGCCGGCGAACGCCTGCACCTTTTTGATGCGCTCCTCGACGGGGAGCTTATAAAACCCGGAGATACGTGACGTTTTCTCCATGCTGGAAAAGCCCCATTTTTTATAAATAGGTTGCCATCACGCCGCCTCGCGGAGGCGCTGCAGCATGAAATCCCTGCCGAGTGAATGAATGAAGTAGCCAGCCCGGGGACCCTTCTTCTGCCCGAGCAGGATGAGATACAATGCACGGAACGCAGCACCGGCTGAAAGATTATGCTCCTCAGCTGCATCGTAGATAGTCTGATGAATGGTCTCCGCATCCCAGGAGATATCCTGCATCTTTTCGCTCAGCGTCGCAAAAAAGCGCTGCTGATCTGCCGAGAGCTCAGCGTCGGGCAGCGTATCCTGCACCTCGAACTGTACCTCATCGGGAGCAAAATGCTCGAGCCAGTAGCTGACCTTCTCCCAGCGCTCCTGGAGCTTTTGCCGGTCATAGTCGCTCAGCTGGTCGATTTCTCCGTTGCGCCGCAGGATGGCCAGCATGCCGTCGAAGTCATCGGCGATCTGCACCACGGTCACCAGATGCCGGTAGGGCACCTGCACCGGGAGATGCTCCGACGGCGTCCAGGAGGGCTGCGACAGCTCGTAGATACGCGTGCCTTCCTTGAGCTCCGCGTCCTCCTCGCCGTAGTAGGCGCGCTCGTAGCGGTCGTACTCGTCGACGAGGTCGAGCAGCCCGAAACCCGCGTCGAACTCAATGTGCCGCGACGGCTCTGATTTCATGAGCAGAAAGCGGAGCACCTCCGGCGGCGTCATCTGGAGCATATCCTCCGCCGCGATGGCTGTCCCGGTCGAACCATGCATGGCGCCCTGTCCCTTGAGATGGATGAACTCGTAGACCAGCGGCATCGGCGCCGCATGATCAAACACATCCCGGATGATGGCCTGGCCGGTATCCCAGGAGCCACCGGCGGCGGCATGGTCCTTCCCGAACGCCTCGAAGGTGACGTCGAACATCTTCCAGCGCGCCGGCCAGTCAACCCGCCAGGGAAGCTTGCCCACACCGCCATCCTCCACGTTGACCGTCCCCTCCTCGCCGCAGACAGCACATTTATATTCTACGTGAGGCCAGTCATAGGCGGTCACCTCGCCGGCGAGCCTGCCGCAATCAGGGCAGCGCACCGTGAACGGCATCCATCCCGCCGGCAGGTCTCGACTCGCCACGCTGTTCAGAATCCGGCGGATGTCGTCGGCGTGGTCGAGCGCCGCATGGATTGCGTCGTTGTAGGCGCCCCGCCGGTAGAGCTCATGGGCGAGGTGCACCGTCGGGGCCACCCCGAGTTCCTCCAGGGACGACAGGAACGGCTGCAAAAAATGCTGGGCGTAGCTGTCATGACCGCCGCAGGGGCAGGGTATCTCGCTGAGCGGTTGACCAACGTATTGCTCGTAGCTGTCGGGCAGAAAGGGGTAGACCTTCCGCAGCGGGTCGAACGTGTCGCCAATGTAGATGAGCTCCGCCCGGCCGCCGGCATCGACGACCGCACGGTAGACGGCCTCCGTGGTCAGCACCTCCCGCATGTTGCCCACGTGGATGGGACCCGACGGCGTAATCGCCGTGGCGAGAACGTGGCTGTCACCACGCTGCAGCAACTCCCGTGCCGTGACATCTGCCCAGTGCATAGGCTGAAATACCCTGTTTGTTAAATGTTTTTGGTTGGGCAATGCTTAAAATATCCCGCATATTTCCCATCCATGCTTTCCAGCCAGGTTATGGACGCCATCCGGCAGGTCATCCCCGACGAGCGGCTGATCACGTCGCCGGCCGGCCTCTATGCATATGGATTCGACGCCTCGATACATCACCGGACGCCCGACGTGGTCGTGCAGCCCCGCAGCACGGAGGAGGTCAGCGCCATCGTGAAGATCGCCGATGAACATGAGATACCCGTTGTTGCCCGGGGCTCCGGGACCGGACTGTCCGGCCAGGCCGTGCCGATACAGGGCGGCATTGTGCTAGACCTGTCGGCCATGGACAGGGTGCTCGAGGTCAACGTGGAAGACCTGTACTGCGTCGTCGAGCCCGGCGTGATATACGCGAAGCTCAACCAGCAGCTGGCACCAAAAAAATTCTTTTTTCCACCATCGCCCGGCAGCAGCGACGTCTGCACCATCGGCGGCATGGTCGCCTGCAATGCATCCGGGATGCGTGCCATCAAGTACGGCGCCACCCGGGACTACGTCCTCGGACTCGAAGTCGTGTTACCCGACGGCTCCATCGCCCACATGGGGACGCGGACCATAAAGAACTCATCCGGCTACCAGCTGGAAAAACTCATGGTAGGCAGCGAGGGCACCCTGGGCGTCATCACCAAGATAACGCTTCGCCTGCTCCCACTGCCCAAAAAGCGCGCCATCGCCATCGCCTCGTTCGACGACATCGAGCAGGCTGGTCAGGGCATCTCCAACATCGTCGCCTCGGGACTGCAGCCCTCCGGCCTGGAGATCATGGACCGCGTGTGCATCCGGGCCGTCAACAAGGCAACCGGTACCGGGCTACCCGACTGCGACGCCATCATCCTGGCCGAGGTGGATGGAGACGAAGCAGTCATAAAACAGGATATCGAGGCCATCGCGGACATCTGCCGGGAGAGCGGCGCCACCCGCGTCGACTTCACCCATAAAAAAGAGGAAATGGCGTCCCTGTGGCAGGGCCGCAAGAGCGTGCTTCCATCACTATCACGCTACGGCGAGGACTCCGTCTCCGTCTCACTGGCCGACGACATGTCGGTGCCCATCTCACGGATACCCGTGGCAATCAAGCGCTTCCAGGACATCGCCGAGGAGCACGGCATCCTGGTCGGCACCTACGGCCACGCGGGCGACGGCAACCTCCACACCAAGGTCCTCATCAATCCCCTCGAGGAGGGAAGCTGGGATCATGCCGAGGCAGCGGTCGACGGCATCTATCACACCGTCCTCGAGCTCCAGGGCACCGTCAGCGGCGAACACGGCATCGGCATCTCCAAGGCGCCGTGGATGCAGCAGGAGCGCCAGGACAGCCTCAAACTCATGCATGCCATCAAGCAGGCCATCGACCCGAAAAACATCATGAACCCGGGCAAGATCATGCAGTGGCAGGGAAGCATCATCAAATATCTGAGGTACCCGTGATACCATGCATCTCGAAAAAATGAAACATGAACTCATGTGCTGCACCGGCTGCGGCTACTGCAAGCAGAACTGCCCCACGCTGGACATCGGCGGCACCGAGGCGGACAGCGGACGCGGCAAGGTGTTCCTCTCCTACGGCCTCCTCACCGGCGAGCTCGACGAGGAGCAATCACTCGTCGAGGCATTGCAGCGCTGCCCGCTCTGCGGTCGATGCGAACAGGACTGTCCATCCCGGATTCCCATCAGCGACATCATCCAGACGGCGCGACGGGATCTGGCCACGTGGTTGCCCTCACATGAGGACATCATCGATCGTATCCAAAAGCATGGAAACGTCTACGGCGAGGAACAACAGCCCGACACGGAGGGCGGCACAATCGCCTTTTTCCCCGGCTGCGTCGCCACCTATCGAGCCCCGGAGCTCCGCGAGGCAGCCCTTGCCATCTTCGATCATCTCGACATCGATGTAACAGTCATCGAGGGATGCTGCGGCAGCCCGCTCGACGTCATCGGCATAGACAACGCCAGGCTGGAAAAAGTGCGGGAGCATCTCGCCTCCCACGACATCGACACCCTGGTGACAGGCTGCCCCAGCGGCCTGCTGGCCCTGCAGCCGCTCGCCGACCAGGTGGAACTGCTGCACCTCAGCGAGTTCCTCCTCAAGCAGAACATCGAATTGCAGCCATACGATGGAACCCTGCTCTACCACGACTCCTCGGTGCTGAGCCGAAAGCTGGAGATATACGATGCGCCGCGTGAACTATTGCAGCGTGCAGGAGGCTTTGAAGAATTCAATGAACACCACGAGCTATCGGGATGCTGCGGCGGCGATATAGCGTTTCAATCTGCATTCCCCGACATGGCGGACGAGATGGCGCGCCTGATGCTCGCTGAGGCAACAGAGAAAAACGCGACCGTGGTGACGGCTTCCCCGCAGTGCTACCTGCACCTCAAGCGGCACGGCGACGTCGTCGACCTGGCACAGGTCATCGCGGCGGGGCTGCGATAAGATTTTATGCTCCGTTCGTGATGTAGGGTGCATGATACCTGACCGAGTCTTTCTCACCAAAGGCGTGGGCCGGCATCGAGACAAGCTACAGTCGTTCGAGCTGGCGTTGCGCAACGCGGGCATCGAGGTCTGCAACCTCGTTGAGGTCTCCAGCATCGTTCCCCCAAACTGCAAGATAATATCCACGGAGGAGGGCAAAAAACACATACGACCCGGCGAGATAACCTTCTGCGTGATGTCCCAGAATGCTACAAACGAGGCAAACCGCCAGATTGCCGCCTCGGTAGGCATGGCGCTGCCTCGCAACCGTGACCTCTACGGCTACCTGTCCGAATACCACAGTTTTGGGGAGGCTGCCAAGCAGGCCGGCGACTACGCCGAGGACCTGGCAGCCACCATGCTCGCGACGACTCTCGGCCTGGACTTCGACCCGGAAAAGGCATGGGACGAGCGAAAGCAGGAGTACCAGCTCAGCGGGCACATCGTCCGGTCGCGGAACGTGACACAGTCAGCTCGCGGTGCCGCCGGTAAATGGACGACCGTGCTCGCCGCCGCGATATTCGTGTTCGACGAGTAACTACTCCAACTGCATCTCCAGCAACCCCTGCTCGTTTTCCACCCGGTGAATCACGGTAGGATCGAGCCGCCGCAACACTATCTCGTTGACGACCATGACCCTGCCACCCATAAGATGACCGCCCATGAGCTGGTGGTCGGAGCCGGCAAGCGCCACGTGGATATGGCAGACGACCTCTCCGCTGCCTCGCTTGCGTCCAATGTTGCCGTTCATGGATACCAGTTCGGCGGGCTCCTCCAGCGTATGCGTGTGGTACCCGGTGCCGTCATAGTAGCCGATGGTTGCCCGGTCAAGCATGCCGATGCCCGACAGAATGACCGCGGAATGGATATCGTAGCGTTGGACGAGTCCCTCCAGGTTCTCAATCGCGTCTCCATCTGTAAACTTGGCGACATAGATGTCACCCTGCTCTTTCACCTGCATACAGATGCAACCCACAGGCATTTAAAGCTTTTAATCCCAGAACTGCCTCGTCCGCGAATATATGATCTCAGCCTGCAGGATTTCCTTCAACAGCGCGTTGCCATCGAGCTGCTTCCCCAGAATGCGCGCCGCCGTGCGGGGGCCGACGCCGTAACCCGCCAGCACCAGCAGGGCCTTCCTGCCATATTCGGCAACCAGGGACGCGCTCTTCACCAGCTCATCGTGACGACGGTTCTCCAGGCTCCCCCGGGCGGCGGCAACCATTCGGCTGCCGCACTTCGGGCACTGCAGTGATGCCCGCTGCACCGTGCTATGCCATTCATGCCCGCAGTTCATGCAGCGCAGCGTAAGCCGCGCTTTCATCAGCCGCTGCTCCAGCGAGCGGAGCACCGCCGCGTCGACGTCACCGGGGCGGAGCACCTCGCCTTTAGGCGATTCACCCTGCAGGGACATCGGCGAGACATGCTGCACCTGCACCTCGAGCGTGCCGTCGCGGAGCTCCCGGAGCACCTGCTCCGCATGCTCTACGTCCATCTTCTCCCATATCACCCGGTCCACCACCTCCTCCATGAGCGGCATATCGGAGAAGACATCCATGAGCGCGTCGAGCGACAGGAGGTAGGGGTCAGCATCCTTACTGAGCACCCCGAACTTCCGGGCTACCTTGATGAGCTCCCACCGGATAAACGAGCTCCGGCGGAGAATAACCCGGATGAGGGCCTCCAGGCTTTCCGGCTCGATGGAGTCCAGTACCTCCTGTACGAGCGACGCCTGAATCGGCCGTGCGATCCGGAGGTAGATACGGTAGCTGTCGCTGTCCATGCCCACGCTTTGCCCCAGTCGCTGCGCCAGCAGCGACGCCACGACCCGCCCGATGGTTTCATTGGTCCGCGTGCCGAAATGCGTCGAGATGTAGACGGTCTCCTCGCCGACCTCGATGGTGAGCCGCCGATCCGTGGGCACCGCGTAGCCATCTTTTTGCTGCTGCCTGACCTGCTGGCTCGTGATGCTATCTGTCTCGTCTCCCTCAGCGGCCCGGCGGCGCATCCATCCCACGACCCGGGCAATCTCGAAGGGAACGGGTATCTCCTCGCCCGACCAGTCCGGGGTCATGCTCGTTCGCCCGGCGGGTGCTACCTTGAGCGTCTCCCCGCGCTCGACGACCTCCCAGGTCCGACCGCGCATGATGAACTGGGCGCCCGGCTCGCAGTAGTCGACGACGAAGCTCTCATCCAGCGTGCCAATCTGCTCGTTGCCGGACATGTCGACGACGTCGACGTTCTTCTCGTCGGGGATCATGGAGATGTTATCCAGGAAATACTGCCGGGATTTCCGCTTCCGGTTGACGCTGCTGCCGTCATACCAGAGGATGCGCTGCTCGTGCAGCTGCCGGAGCACCTTTTTGAATGTCTCCCGCGGCAGGTCATGGAACGGCGTCGCAGCCTGCACTATCTCGTACATCCGCTCGCTCTCGATGGACCGGTATTCCACGGCGATGGAGATAATCTGGTTTGCGAGGACGGCCAACGGGGTACTCCGGATGCGCGTCGGTTCCAGGTCGCCCTGCATCGTCCGTTCCGCGATGACCTTTGCCTCCAGGTAGTCCTCTGAATTGGTGGCGATGATGGCGCCACGGGCGGTGGCCCCGGCGCGGTGCTCGCTGCGGCCCACGCGTTGCACCAGCCTGGTCACCTGTCGAGGCGAGTTGAACTGGATCACGAAATCAGTCTGCCCGACGTCGATGCCCAGCTCCAGCGACGAGGTACAGATGAGTGCCTTGACCTCTCCGGCCTTGAAGGCATCCTCCGCCGCGATGCGGGTATCCTTTGACAGGGAGCCATGATGCACCTCTATGGAGGCGCCGACCTCGTGCAGGTGCGCCCCAAGGAGCTCCGCCGTATCCCGGGTGTTTACGAACAGCAACACGGAGACGTGCTCGTCGAGCAACTGTTGTATGACGCGGAGGACGGCAGCCATCCCGGGGTCAATACCCAGCTCCGCCGCCCGTGTATGGTCTACTGGGGTAGCATCGGGGAGCAGCACGTCGATGTCCATGTCCTTGCCCCCCGTCGTCTCAATGATTTCAATCGGTCGCCCGCCACTCAGAAATCTCGCTACCTCGTTGGGGGAGCCCACGGTCGCTGACAGGCCGACCCGCTGCACCTCCCCGGCTATCGCCTCGATGCGTTCCAGGGCGACGGCGAGCTGCGCGCCACGTTCACTGCTGGCCAGCTCGTGCACCTCGTCGATGACCACGAAGCGGACATCCTCCAAGCTCTTCCTGAGACGGGAACCCGTGAACAGTATCTGCACCGTCTCCGGCGTCGTAATCAGCATGTCGGGGGGATGCAGCGACTGCCGCCGTCGCTCCTTCCGGGTGGTATCACCATGCCGGACGGCGATGTCGATGCCTAACTGTTCGCCCCACGACAGCGTCCGGCGGAGCATGTCCCGGTTGAGCGCCCGCAGCGGCGTCACGTAGAGCAGACTGATGCCCGTCGCCGTGCCCTCATCGAGCAGGCGCTGGAAGAGAGGTATCAGAGCCGCCTCGGTCTTCCCCATGCCCGTCGGCGCAATGATGAGACAGTTGTCACCTCGCAGCAGTGACGGCAAAGCCTGGCGCTGTGGCTCCGTCAGCTCCTTGAGTCCCTCCCGGTGCATGACCTCCTGGAGCATGGGGTGCAGCTCTTCCTTCATAGTATCGCGACCAGGACTACGGAGAGAATACCGGTGAGAAAGATACCGTCGAACGTGCCAGCGCCGCCGATGGAGGCCGCCCGAGCTCCGATATCCGCGAGCTTCGGCAGGTTCAACAGATCGGCGCCCACGAGCACCCCGATGACTCCTGCTACGAAGGCCACGACGGCTGCCTGCCCCTGCGGAGCCACGATGACGGCCAGCAGCGATGCCAGCACCGGCGGGATGAGCCCCGGCAGGACGATGCCCATTCCCTTGACCGGGCGGGCCAGCTTGTAACACACCACAGCGACGACAATGGTTGCGGCCAGCGTATGGGGATACAGAGCGACGGGCAGCCGCACGAGCAGAAACCCTGAAATAGCGATGGGGATGACGGCACCGCCAAAATTAAGGTTGATGGTCGTTTCCCCCTCCGAGACGTGTTTCACTGGCCGGAAGGGAAACCGGGAGGTATCATAGGTGACCCTTTCCTGCTGGCTTGCCACCGTCCACACGGGGATGTTAACAAAGCTCCCAAGGAGCACCCCGAAGAGCAGCACGATAGCCGCCCAGGGAGGAAACCCGAGCACCTGGAACACCTCATTGATGGCACCCACGAAGAACAGGACGAACAGCATGACTAGGAGAGGCAGCGCCAGGAAGAGAAAGAACAGGCTGGAGGGTGCCCGAAGCCGCATGGCTGGCTAACTGCCTGGTTATTTAATAATTTTGGCGATGTTTGAATCCTTCTGGATGCCCGTTTTATGAGAGATGTTCGATGATGTACTGGTGTACATTGTCGTTGATCGCGATTTGAGAGATGTGGTCATCGTCGCCCATCGGCCATGCTTTTCCCGTCTGGATGAACAATGGATGCCCTTCCAGATAGGCACTCTCCGTGGGGACCAATCCATCCGTGGTATGATTCACGCCGTCACCATCGAAATCCTGCGGCTCCCCGATAGGGAACCCGATGTCGGTGCCCACGGCGTAATAGTCCACAATGTCGCAACCCGTGTAGCCCATGGCCTCCAGGAACTTGGAGTGATACACCATATCCTGCGTCTGGCAAGCCCACCAGGGAATAGGGAGATAGCTCAGCACGTCAAGGAGTTCCTCGTCGATATTGGGCGGGACACCATGATTCGGGGTCCCCACCATGATGAGGTCATCTATCTGCCGGCCGCCGATGAACACGTCGACATCACCATCACCGTACCACGGCGTTCCCTCGTCGCCCGGCTGCCACGAGCTATTCCAGTAGTCCACGTCCGCGTTGGGATGCTCCGCCATGAACCGGGCGATGAGGCCACCCATACTGTGCGCCACGACGTCGAACGTCTGATCCGGGCTGTACCCGTTCATGACCAGTGCATGCCGGATGGCATCGCTGACCCGGGCAGCAACCCAGGGAATGTGATGGTCATCCCAGCCGGGAGAATACCGGAGATACTGGATGCCAGGCGTACTGGTATCAAAGTCGAGGACGTCATAGCCATGCAGCTGCAGCTTCTGGGTGAGATTCCACCAGGTAAAGTTGAGGAGACTGTTGCTCACCGAGCCCACCCATCCATGGATGAGCACGACGGGATAAGTTCCCGCCGTTTCAGGCTGCACCTCCAGCGTCGTGGTACAATCGCAACCCTCAAATTCTCGGTCGCCGCTCAGGTTTTCAGCCATTCGCACCCAGCAGAGCACCTCCATGGTTTCATTCACGTCAGAGATAAAAAAAGGAACCGTGGCTTTCCCGGCGGTATTCGTAACAGTGGTGCCCGTACGCAGCGGCTGCAGCTCGCTTCCCCGCTGATCAAAAAAAGTCCAGGAGAGCGGCTGCCCGGCCAGCGACTGCCAGCGTCCATCGATACGCGTGCGGAGCGTGGCCGTGAACAGAACCGTCTCCCCAGCTGTCATCGTGCCGCGTTCCGAGGAAACCGTGACCGCGGTCTCATGCACCGTGGGCGTGATAATCCCCTGGGCCCGGGCTACATAGGTTTCTCGCTCCCAGACGGCGCGCGCCTCGATGGTTACCGCGTGACTGCGAACGTCAACGTCTGCCGGGGCCTCATAGGTTGCCGTGAGCCGACCCGAGGCATTGGTTTCAGCGGCGCAGCGGAGCGCTCCCGTTCCCCCTGAGGCGTTTATGTTCCACGATACCGCTGTAGCGATTGGTGTACCATCCTCCATGACAAAGGAGAGATTCAACTGGATGGATGCACCCTCATCCAGTGTAAAGGTAGCCGGGGAAAGCTCGAGCGAGCCCGCTACATCGCTGCCGCTGTCGGAGTGATACCAGTTGTAGGCGATGGTCGAGACAACGAGCCCGAGAGCGACCACGATGAATACAAGACCGGCCTTCCATGTGCCATCCATTATCTGCTACAACATCCCGGTTTTTAATATATATTTCCGTTCAATCGTCGAAGAGAGCCGCTACAGCACCACGAACACGTCGACGACGTCCCGGGAGACGTTTCCCTCGTCGCTGTAGGCGTACACCTCCACAGTATGCCGGCCGGGCAGGACATCCAGCCGCCAGGAATATGGTGCCGTGCTATCCGTGTACCGCGGCATGCCGTCCAGGTAGAAATCAACGCGCTCCGTGTTGTCCGCGTCAACCGTAACCACCGCATGGCCATAGACCCGCGGCATACCTATCTGCAGCAGCGCCCGCCCAAATATAGCGGGAAATTCATGGCCGAGGAGGTAGCTGTGGTAGCGTCGTGGTTGCTCGATGTACACGCGCGGTACGTCCGGCTGGAACGTGCCGTAGACGCCGTCGATGTACATGATGCCAGTACCCCCGTAGCAACCCGGGATGAACATATCCATGTCGTATCCCATCCAGAACCAGCCCTCGTCGCCCCAATTGCTTCCCCAACTGTTCTTGACCAGCCAGGCCTCCATGTCATCGTCATATCCCATCAGGGTGACCAGGTGACCGCCCTCCAGCCGCCCCCACCGATGTTCGTAGACACCGCCATTGTAGGACATGAAGTCCTTGTACACCCAGATACAGATGGTCAGCGGCCCATGCTCGATGAGCGCCTCCTTGATGGCTGTCTCGTCACGGGGAACCCACCCCCACTCCTGGATTTTTACGGTCCGGTTCTGCCAGCCCGGCAGCGTATCATTGCAGGACTGATCACCGCGGCGATGCGGGTCCGGGAAGCACCCCTCATCGGGTACGCCATGTTCCACGAGGTAGTCGGCCGCGTCGGTGACGTTGACCCCCCATTCACAGGTGCCACCGGCGCAGAAAAAGAGATGCGCCTCCGACAGGTCCGGGTTGAACCGCTCACCGAGCTGATACTGCATCATGGTCTCCATCGCGGCACATAAAGCATAGGCCTCGCAACTCGGGCAGGGCTCCTGGTTTTTGACGCCCGTGGTATAGTCGATGCCATCGATGTCCCGCCAGCTGAACGTATCCGGCAGTCCTATCTCTTCACTGGCAGATGATGCTGCCGGTGCAACGGAGGCAACCCCGGATGGAAGCATGAGAAGCGACGCGACGACGAGCAGGGCAAATGCCTGTTTCATGGCAGGGAAACTCCTGTCGCCTTTTAATGATTCTCCTCTTCGACGGAAGGCTTTTAATGCGCCCGCCGTTGATATGATGGAGGCTGGACAGTGGCACGACACCTCACCATCCTGCAGATCAACGACAGCCATGCATACCTCCGCCCGCACGTGGAACTATTCCGGGAGCAGGGACGAGAGGTCTACCGGCAGGCCGGGGGCTACGCCCGCATCGCCACGCTGTTCAAGCAGATACGAGCGGAACGCCAGATCATCGCGCTGGACAACGGCGACACGTTCCATGGCACGTATCCCGCGGTGGAGAGCCATGGGGCTGCTCTCATACCGATCCTCAACGAACTCGAGTTCGACGCGATGACCGGTCACTGGGAGTTCGCCTACGGCCCCGAGCGTGTCCGGGAGCTCGCCGGGCAGCTTGACTATCCCCTGCTGGCCGTGAACTGCTATCGGGAGGGCACCCGTGAACGAGTATTTCCGCCGTATCGGATGGTGGAGCGCAACGGGCTCCGCATAGCAATCATTGGCGTTGCGGCGACCATCGTGGACAAGACCATGCCTGCGTCGTTCAGCTCCGGTATCTCGTTCACGCTCGGCCGGGACGAGCTCCCCCTCATCATCGAGAGAGCGCGGAATGAGGAACGAGCCGACCTCGTCATTGTTCTGTCGCATCTAGGGCTCCCGCAGGAACTGCAGCTGGCTGCCGATGTGGACGACATCGACGTGCTGGTGAGCGGTCACACCCATAACCGGCTGCATCGTCCAGCGATGGTAAACGGCACCTTGCTCATGCAGTCTGGTTCCCACGGCTCGTTCGTTGGCCGGCTGGACCTGCTCGTCGACGACGGCGTGCAGGGCTACGAACATGCTCTCATCGAGATCGATGCATCGATTGAGCCCGACGACCGGGTAGCCGAGCTGGTGGATGAGGCAGTTGAGCCACATCGAGACCTGCTCGACGAGGTCGTCGGGCGCACGGCGACGCCGCTCACCCGGAACCGGGTGATGGAGACCACGATGGACAACCTTCTACTGCAGGCCATGCAGGAAGCAAGTCAGGCTGAGGTTGCGTTTTCCAACGGCTGGCGGTACGGGGCCCCTGTCCCCCCGGGAAATGTAACCATGAATGACCTGTGGAACATCGTGCCCACCAACCCGCCGGTGTCCACCTGCGAGCTATCCGGCGTGGAACTTCGACACATGCTCGAGGAGGACCTAGAGTTGACATTTTCCCGCAATCCATATGAACAGATGGGCGGCTACGTGAAACGCTGCCTCGGTCTCACTGCCTACATCAAAGTAGAAAATCCGGCCGGGCATCGCATCGAGGAGCTCTTCGTTGGCGGCCGCCGCATTGAGAACGACGACACCTACACCGCCTGCTATATCACCGTGCAGGGCGTGCCAGACCAGTATGGCAGCAACCGGCAGGACCTGAAGATAGATGCGATTGAAGCGCTCCGTCGCTATCTCGCTGAGCATGAACCGGCCCGGGCTGACCTGCGTGGTACAATGATGCCGATATAATACGCCGTACTTGTTCCGTAAAGAGTGGCTGCCTCTCGATAATCCTGCAGCATTTCTTCGGGCTTCCCGGGTCAGATGTCGGTGAGGCGGGAGGACACCATGGCCGCGAACTCTTTGAAGGACACGATGCGGTCGACGACGCGGTCG
>JBNGDQ010000001.1:0-38272 GCA_049975285.1 Thermoplasmatota archaeon | reverse complement strand
TTTTCAGGTCCTACGGCAGCGTATCAGTTAGCTCTATCTCTATGGTTATCTCAGTTGTCCAACTATTGGTGCCTGTTATGGTTCCGGTAAAGTAATAGGTGCCCAGAGGGTAGTCGCCATCAACATATAGGAGGTCAGTAGAGGTACCACTTGTCAGTAGCTGTTGGAGTCCATCGAGTACTCTGTAGTCTGTGCCATCGACTTTTAGATAGAATATGGGCTCATTCGGCATAGTGTCATCGTTGTTGATGATTTTCCACATCTGCTCTTCCCAACCACCGCTGGAGGTGGCGTCGACGCCACGACCTTCCCAGTAGTTGTAGAAACTCTCTTCCATGTTCTCATCCCACTCGGAGATGTTCAAATAGAAACCATATTTGTCAACTTCAAGAGGAACATTGGTTTCCACGGTTGAAGTATTGATATAATACTTTGTATCATCTACTCCATCAAGCTCCAGGGTATAGCCTTCTCTGTAGCAGCCGGGGATAGGTTCCCAGGTGGTCATGTCTGTCGAGTATACCAGTTCAAGCGTATTGAAGTCGAACTGTATTGTATACATGAAGTATGTTGCCCAGTTTCCCTTTTCGACAAACCGTATTCCATCTTCTCCATCTCCACCTGCCCAGGCACTCTCTTCAAGGATACAATGGACGCTTACCGCATCAAGAAACATGCCCACTTGGTCATTTGGTCCTATCTCCGAAAAGCTGAGAGTGACATCGCCATCGTCAGGTCCCGTTACTTCTTCATACACTGAAGTCCACGCAAAATCGACATCGACACCTGTTGCATCATGCTCCGCATAGTAATCGCCAAACGTTACAGACATATTATTGTTTTCAACATCTGGTCTGGGTGCATATGAGTAGGAGAGGATATATCTTCCGGATTCACATGCAGGTATCGGCTGGCTAAGTGTCAATGGATAGTAGGCATCAAGTTCTGCATATTGGTCTCCATCATCGCCTTCTGCATCCTCTTCAATCTGTTGTATCTCTAATCCCTCAGGATCACCCTCAGGGTCCACATTTGGAGTGGTATACCAGGGTGCAATGTCGTCGTCCGAGACGATAGCCCAGGAACCCTCTATGTCAGGTGTTTCGAAGCCTCCATTGACGACTACCTCTTCTTCACATATTTTTTCTACAGCCGCATGAGCAGCAATGTATACAGTATTCCCAAGAGAACCGCCATATGGGAGTGTATCCGACCATGTTTGGGTGTACAGGTCATCTTCACCACGATAGAAATGTCCAACCTGGGGGTTACCCTTCTTATTCACTGGAAACGCATCTGAAGACATTGCAAGGTGTAGATGTGTCTCAGTCATATACCACCCGTCTTCGGTCGTAAAGGTCACATAGATAGTATCGCCGTCGTTCCAGACTGTAACATCTCCCACATCTATATCTTGACCCGCTATGAGGTCAATTGTATACGGATGGTCCTCGGTATGCGCATCAGCCGTTATTGTTATCCCGGCGAGCATCATCAAGCCGACAATACCAGCCGCTATTATTTTTCCTTTCATTTTATCTCTCCATTTATTTTTGGGGTAGCTCTCCACCAGCATTATATCAATGTTATACCCATTTAAAACCATTATATCTAAAAATGCTATCAAACACAATTCGTAGTTGGTTTCAAGGGCTTTTTACAGGATTACCAAATACAGCATACAAAAATACATCACTGATAAAAAAAATATTAAATATCCTTTGCAATATTATAATTGGTCAGGGGGGCAGAAATGTTGGTGCTTCTGCCATCTATAGGCAGGAGTTATTGGAGTTTTCCTCCACATGCCCCCTCTCCACCCCGTGATAGTCTTACGTCTAAATCAATATGCAGCCATCCTTGCTCTATCGTAGTGCTGCCCCCGTCGTGGTGTTTCGGGCGAGGTTTTGTGACCCTTAGGGGGTGTCAGACTGCTTCTGCTACTACATAGCCGGTATCTATTCGTAGGATAGCGATCCGTTTCCCTGTCAACGTCTGGAGTCGCTGATAATGGTCCTCGTTGAAGGGCATAATGATGGTGCCAACTTTGGCGAGCGTCGCATGGATGTATCCGTGTTGCAGGGAGACCTCCACCAAGTGGCCAACGGCTTCATGCCAGATGGGTAGATGTATAGAGTGCATGATGTCCTCCGGTTCCGATATCCCATCAAAATCATGTATCCGCTCCTATGGCTCTATAATGCGATCCAATATTAAGGATTTACCCCCCCCCCTGGTTCTCCACATTGTGTTCCCTTCTTCTTTGCACTGACTGGTTGCCAACATTGGTGTCAGCAGAGATATATCAGCGTATGTTATTCGAGCCCAAGCGGGGTATGCAGGCCACGTATTTGTTACTGAGTTTTTCGTGACCAATGTGATGATAGATGTCGATGCCCTCTTGTTTTTCCTAATCCTTTCGATATTGTATTATGCCATAGTATTGCCATTCAGGCAAGATAGTCCAAGCGTTCATTCTGTCCCTTTACACAGAGTTCTAAGCGCCTGTCAGCAGTTCTATAACTTCTCAAGGTTTGCTGCAGGATTGCCTCTTCGCATTTTTTTTCGGCTGTTCATATCTTTTTTCCGCTTTACATCATATTGGCATCTATACTACTTGAATCACTCATCTTTTTAAACCTCTATATTGATTCATTATTCAACCCCCAACTGTGGAATATGTACCAAATAGGATTTTTTCAGTTCTTCACGGTCGATGTGATGGTAGATATCCATTGCTTCGGTCCTGGCATCTCCGCGTAGTTCCTTGATGTATTCCCTGGGCATCCCCGCCCGCCGTAGATGTGTGGTAAACCAATGACGGCAACAATGGGGGGTAAAGTGGTCCTCTAGTCTGGCTGATTCGGAATTATGGAGTCCCGCCCTTTCAGCCCAAGATATAAAGGGATGATATACGCCGCTTCGTTTCAGCCGCTTGCCATACTGATATGATACAAACAATGCACGGCAGTCCTCGTTTGCTACGGTTTCACGTTTGGATACCCACCGCCATAGGATAGCGGTGGTTTCGTCGTCGAAAAACACTGTTAGGTTTGACCGTTTTGCCTTAGGTTTCAGCCGGATGCTCATGTCCTGCCAGTCAATATCATCGACATCTATGCTTATGAGCTCCCCTCTCCTGATGCCCGTTTTTGCCAGAAGCAATGCAACAGCTTTGTCCCTAGTATCAGATATCATGTTTATGAAGTTCGCCATTTCATCGATGCTTATCAGCTTTCGACTGCTACCACCATTGTTATCTTTTTTGTAGCGACGCAGATACCGTTTTCTAACCTGCAACACTATATTTTTATCCACGATGTCTTCGTAGGTTAGGAAGTCATAGAAGCTCGACAAACTGGAAAAATAATTTTCTATACGCTTCTGGCTGACCTTACGCTGGTTACGGAGATATCGGATGAACTCTTTCAAAATATTCTTGTCAACGTCGTAGAAATGCCGGTTATGCTCATTCAAAAAATCCCGAAATATCCGTATTTGACCTCGGTAGCATCGGATGGTATGATGGGTCAGGCCCCTAACCTTGCAATCATCTACAAACTCTCTCAGTAGTTCAGTATCGGTTAGCCGTTCCATACCCACACCTTTCCCTTGTCCTCTATCATGCCATACCGTTCCAGCATCTCTAACTGTCGGTTTATGCCCTTCACGATGTCACTGTTTTTCATGGGGTCGATATCTAGCAGCTCATATATTTCTTCCTTTCTAACCTTCCCCCGTTCCTTGAATATATTTATGAGCTGCTCCTCATATTCCCTGATGCCATAAAACTCATCTTGCATGAATGGTTTAGTACGGTATCGTTTCATATCTTCGTCCATTCTACCAATCAGAGTATCAAGCATTTTGTTACGCTTCCGTAACTCCGTATTTTCATCTTTCAGGTCTTTTATTTGTTCCATTAGTTCGGCGCGCGAGCTATATATATCCTTATTCTCTTCCTGCATCAGTGAGTTTTCAACGTATTCGATAACAAACTTTGATGCCGACAACCCGACTTCTTCCGCTTTGGTTTTCCACCGCTCTTTCATTTCAATGGTCGGGAGATACACCGGAATAGTCCGCTTGGTAATCCGAGGTTTTTTCTCGTAAGTCATTACCCCTTATAACATCGAAGTAGTATATAAATGTTTAATATTAAAAAAATGCGAGGGGCCGGATTCGAACCGACGAACCACTGCTGGAACAGATCTTGAGTCTGTCGCCGTTGGCCTGGCTTGGCTACCCTCGCAGACGGGATGAAAAAAGCGCCGGGCTCATTTAAGCATTTCTCTTTAGATGCCCACCCGGGTGCGGAGTGCCTCGTAACCCGCGTCTTCTATCGCCGCTGCGACGGTTTCCTGTAGCTCCCCGCCGGGCGTCAATGCCACCATGAACCCGCCGAGGCCTCCGCCGGTCATCTTGGCGCCGAGGGCGCCCTGCTCCCGGGCCAGGTCGACGAGCTCGTTCAGCTCCGGCGATGACACCTCGATCTGCTGGAGCAGCTCATGGTTTTGGTTCATATACCGGCCGACTTTTGGCCAGTCGCTGGCGAGCAGTGCCTCGCGCGCCTCATGTACCAGTTCCTCTGCCTGCTTGAAAACCTTTTCATATTTATCGGGCTGCTGTTCTCTGCGTTTGCGGACGCCGGCCACGGCCTGCTTGGTATCCGCGACGATGCCCGTGTTGCCCATCACGATGTCGACGGGTTCATCGATGGTGAGCCGTTCCATGTCGCCGGACTGGAACCAGACCAGGCCGCCGAACGTGGCGACGGTGTTGTCGAGGCCCGACGGGGTGCCATGGTAGCCGCGTTCTCCCTCATAGGCAACGCGATTGATGTCCTCCATGCTGAGGCCCATGTCGTATTCATCGTTGATGGCTCTCGCTATCGCGGCGCAGCTGGCCGCGCTGGCTCCGATGCCGCTGGCTGCCTTGAGGTCGCCCTGGAGCCATATCTCCAGGTTGGGGTCGACGTCCATGGCCTGGAAGATGTAGCGGAGTGAGTCCTGCTGCTGGTCTTTCTTGTTTTCCTTGTATCGCGGGGTGGCCATGCGGTCGTCGTGGAGCACCAGCCCGGATGGACTGGGCCGGACGCGTGCCGTGGTTGTCTTGTCGATGGCTGACGCGATAGCCGGGACGTCGTAGACGACGAAGTGTTCATTGAATAAAATGACTTTGCCGTAGCCGTAGCCTTCTCCCATACACCCGTATTTGTTCCTGCTATTAATGATTTTTGACCCATAGAAATTTAAACGGATGTGCCATAAATGTCTATGAGCCAGGCGAAGCTGATCAACGATATTACGGATCTGGTGTGGCTGATGCGAGCCTTTGACTCCGACGTCAAGCGGCATGTGTTTGAGAAGGTCTGCGAGGAATGGACCATCATGGAAGAAGTCGAGGAGGAATACGGCCAGGCGGGAAAGGAGGCCCTCACGTTTTTTGAAAAAGTCAAGCTCGTGGAGACCCGCTGGGAGATGGACGGCGGCACCGCGAAGAAACAATATCATGCTTTTTATTCATCCTTCCATATAAAGGTCATATCGTCGGTTGACATGCTCCAGGACGTGTTCTCCATTGCCCTGATGGACGAGGAGACGTTCCATGACATCGAGCAGCAGATCTACGACTTCGTCGGCGACGGCGAGCTCGGCCGTGAAGCAGAGCGTAAATTCGATTTCAGTTCCATCCAGATGAAATCCATCGTCAAGCGATCCGCCCGGCTCGAGTACAAGGGCATGAACATACAGCGGGTCGACGAAGAAAAATAAAACGTTATATATCGCTGACACCTTGCAGCAGGGATGCCATCGCGGGCTGAGACATTGATGGATGCCGTACCGGTGGGTTTTTTCGCCATCCGGGATGACCGGCTGTTGATGCTCAACCGGCATATGCGAACCCTGACTGGCTTTTCGCAGGATGCCGTACCCGTGGACCAGTTCTGGTCGCTCATCCCGGACGCCGGCGAAGTCCGGGAACAGTTGCTCCAGGGCACCCCGGTCCGCTTTAAAATAATGGCTGGCGACGTGGAACGATGGGTCGAGTTTCGCAGGGCTGCCGTCCAGCTGCAGGGAGAAGATATGCTCTCCGGCTGCCTGATGGAGGTCACCAGTCACATGCGCTTCGAGCAAAAAATGCGGCTGGTGGAGGCAGCCTCCCGGGAGATGAAGGTAGCTCCGGATAAAGAGCGCGTCTATGAGCTGGTCATGGATTTCGCGAAGGATCTGCTCGGGTACCGCAACTGCGCTATCCTGGAGCGGGACGGCGATGCGCTTCGTATTGCCCGGCAGCGCGGGTATACAGCAGCAGAGAAAGCGTTGCAGCTGCCGCTGGCCGGTGACGGTATCACGGTGGCTGCGTTTCTGACGGATGACGCCCTGTATGTACCCGACGTTCGGGAGGATGACCGCTACATCGAGGGGGTGCCGGGTGCCCGCTGTGAATATGCCATCCCGATTACGTTCAAGGAGGAAAAGTTCGGTGTCTTCGACGTGCAGAATGACGCCGTTGACGCTATCACGCTGGAGGACCGGACGCTGCTGAGCACGCTGGCATCGGAGATGGCGACGGTGTTGAAGAGCCTGCAGACGCTGGATGAACTCCGGGCGTCGGAGAACCAGTACCGCATCCTGGTGGAGACGGCGAAGGAGGGCATCATCAAGCTTGACCCAGATGAGACTATATTATTCGTCAATCAGACAATGTCGGATTTCATCGGGTATCCCGTAGACGAGCTCACGGGTAAAAACCTGCGGGACATCACGACTGAGGAGCAATACCAGGTATTCCAGGCCAAGACGGAGCAGCGCAAGGATGGTATGCGGGACGCCTACGAGGCAGTGTTCCGCCATCGGAATGGACAGTTGTTGAACGGCATCGTGTCCGCGGCGCCCTATCGGAACCCGGATGGCTCGTTCGGGGGCACGTTTGCCATCGTAACCGACATCACCCGGATGAAGCAGGCGGAGGAACAAGCCGCGTTTTATCATTCATTGCTCCGGCATGACGTCCGCAACAAGAACCAGGTCATCATGGGATACCTCGAGCTGCTCCTGGGCATGGATCTCTCCGGGGAGCAGCGGGACCTGGCGGAGATGGCCTTTCGTTCACTGGAGTCCAGCAACCGCCTCATCCAGAAGGTTCGGGAGATACAGCGCGCGACGGAGGAACAGGAACTCCAGCCGGTAGACCTGGACCCGTTGATACGCGAGGTGCTCGCCGAGTTCTCCAGCGAGCTATCCCGGCAGGAGATCCAGGTGCAGTATGAGCCCATCCAGGCCGTGGTCCAGGGCAACGAGCTCACCCGGGAGGCCTTCGTCAACATCATCGGCAACGCCGTGGCGCATTCCCGGGCCGACCGGGTCATCATCACCGGCGAGAGAGCAGACGGTCACGTGACGGTCTCCATCGCGGATGACGGCCGGGGCATCCCGGATGCCATCCGGAAGGATATTTTTTCTCGCAAGGTAAAGGGCGATGACAGCAGCGGCAGCGGCCTCGGTCTCCACCTGGTCAAAACCATCATCGAAAACCAGGGGGGCACCATTCACGTGGACAGCCAGCCGGGCGAAGGCTCCACCTTCATCATCTGCTTCCAGGAATGGCAGGGCTAGCTACCATCCCCATTCAAGGGAGAGCGCTACCCCCTTCGCCATCGCTTTGAAGGAGGGAGCCAGCAGGGGATACCGCAAGGCTGCAATCCGGTCACGGTGCCCCAGCTCGTACATGGTTTTCCCGTCGACCAGGTCTCCCATCTTCCGCAGGTCCTCGACACTCAGGCGGAGCAATACGTTCTTTGCCCGCACGATGCTCTTGTCCGCCATTGGATGCGCATGGACTGCCTGCTCATATCGCTTAAGGTCATCGATGTACCGGGCGAGCAGCGCCGATGCATGCGCGATGGGTGTCAGTCCACCGCCGGAGAGCGGATTCGTCATGGAGGCAGCATCCCCGATGAGCACTCGATTGCCATCCACGAGTCGTTTCGGTACCCCGCCGACCGGGATAGCGCCGGCCATCTTCTCCGTTACTGCCGCGGCATCGAAGCCGAGATGAGCCAGGAGCCGGTCGAGCTGCCTGCATTTACCGGAGAGGCCCACGTTGACTACCTCACCCCGGGGGAACAGCCAGCCATAATGCTCGCTGAAGCGCTTGTCGAAATAGAAGCGAAGGTGGTCCATGTCACTGGTGTCGCAGGCCACGCGGTACTGGACGCCACATATGAGCTCTTGGGGGATCTCCATCTGTTTTCTGAGACGCGAGTAGGGTCCGTCGGCCCCCACGACGATGTCTGCCTGCAGGTGTTCTCCATCCTGCAGCATGACGCCGCTGTCGGTGGTCGAGGTCACAGTGGTCCCGGTGCGGAGGACGCCGCCTCGCTGCTCGAAAGCTGTAGCGAGGCCCTGCAGCCACCGCTGCCGGTCGAGGACGACTCCTGGTTTGGGGATCTCGAAGTGGCTGTCGCCGGGGAAGACAGCGTAGGCGCCTTCGACTTCATGGGCGATGTAGGGGGTAGAGTCAAACGGGAGCTGTTTCAGCGAGTTGCTGTCACAGGCCTCAGCGCAGACCGTGGTCACTATCCCGGGCTGTTTTTCGCAGATGACGGGTGATTCCCCTCGCTCCAGAAGCTGAAGACCAGTGATGAGGCCGGCGGGTCCGGCACCAACGATGACCACGTCCATGAAACATGCATATATGCCTTGCAAACTTTTAATAATTGCTATTTTTGCCTGGCTGGGCTGGCACTGCTCTTTAGAGATGTTGCTGGTGACGATATTGGATATTGTTGATGGTGATGGTTGTGGATGTAGCGCTGTCCGAAGGCTGATTTGTAGATGACCCGGGAGCTGATGAGGTGGTAGTTGATGCCCAGCGAGGAGAGGAGGCCCGTATGGGCTATATTTCTCATCATGCGCTGCAGGAGGTTGTCCGGTGCGTAAAATGCTTTGACGAAGTTGGACACTCCGTCGTAGAGTTCCCGGGGGGACATGTGTTTCGGCTGGAATACGACGTGGTAGAGGTCATATTTCGACCAGTCTCTGGTCAGTATCCGGTTTTCTTTTTGCAACCGGTCGTAGAGCCGGGTTCCCGGCAGCGGCGTGAGAATCGTGATGCCCAGGGAGTCGATGTCCCACTGGTGGACAGCCTCCAGTGTTTTGTCGAAGACGCCCGGGGTGTGCTCGTCGAAGCCGAAGGCAAACGACCCTATCACGTTCATGCCATAGTCATGGAGTTTTTCCACCACGTCGGCATATCTCTGTACCACATTGGAGCGCTTATTGAGCCGGTCGATGGTATGCTGGTAGATGGATTCGAAGCCGATGTCCCAGGCGATGCATCCCGCATCCCGGGCCAGCCGGAGCAGCTCTTCGTCGTCGACCATGCTGGCATGGCCGAAGGCGGCAAATTTTTTGTTGAGGTCGCGGAGCCGGCGGAACAGGGCCTTCGTGTAGGTCGGGTCCACGGTGAGCGAACCGTCGTAGAAGACGAAGTATCTGTGTGGGATGGATGTTATCTCTGCGATGACCTGCTCGACTGGTTTTTTCCGGTAGCACTGTCCGAACGGGCTGTGGGAGAGGGCGCAGAACTCGCAGCCGTAGGGACATCCCCGGGTGGCTTCGGCCCCGCCGATTTTGATCATTCCCGGGATGCTGGTCTGTGTGGCTCCGGGGATGGCACGTGGCGGTGTAGGGCGTCGCATGTGATAGAAGGGCTGGAGCGTGTCGTGTTCGATGTCATGCAGAACCCGGGGCCAGAGATGTTCGGCTTCTCCAATGACGACGGCATCGCTGTGCTGTTTTGCTTCGCTGGGCAGTGCGGATGCATGGTAGCCCCCGAGTATGACGATGCTTCCTTTTTCTCTGTACGTGTCAGCCAGGGCATATGCCTGTGGGGCGGTGGCGGTAAAGAAGCTTATGCCGACGACGTCGTATTCCTCATTTTCTTTTATTTTTTCATGGCTGTGAACGACGTCAACCGTGTGTTTGTCCGGGGTTATGGCTTCGAGCTGTCTGAGCGTGAGGGGCGGCCAGAGTATACATATGCGTTCGAGGAGTCGGTCGTACCAGTCTTGGTAGCGCTGTGGAGACGGCATGGTGAGCAGGATGTTCATGCTATCCTCCCGGCAACATCCACATTTTTGACGCTCATATTTTGAACGCTATAATAATGAATGTTTATTTTAAAACTTTTCTAAAATTATATATTAGAATAGAAGATATTACATCCATGAAATGGCTGCCTGTCCTCTTTTTTGCCCTGTTTCTCCTGCTTCCAGTCGTTCCATCAGCCCTAGAGCATCACGATGATGCCCGTCCTGCCACGCCGGACACGACGGCCATAGAGCAGCAGACCATCACCGTCGCTCTCCTCGACTCATTCATTCCCTCGTTTACCTCGCCACCCGAGATGCACGCCCTCCTCGACGGCTACACGTGGAGTGAAGGCACCAACAGCTATTGCTTCGAAGTCACGTGGCTCACCGACCCGCAGATAACCGCCGGCGGGCTTGATGGCTTCGACGTCCTCATCATTCCCGGCATCGGCAAAGAATACCGTCGCCCTCACGCCGTCGGAGCCTCATGGAAGGAGGCCATCCGTGAATTCATAGCAAACGGCGGCGGCTACTTCGGAGCCTGCGGCGGCGCAAACATGGCCGCCGAGTGCCTCGTACCGCCAGAGCAGCGTGGCCACACATCGATGACTGCATGGGAATGGTTCATGAATGCCTCCGCGCTCGGCATCGCGTCGGTGCAGGCATACCAGGATATCGGCGACCCCATCGCGCTGTCCCTCGCCGGTGTACCGGAGCGCATCGGGCAGTCAGCCTACATATGGTACAACCTCAGCATCGAGGGCAGCGGCCTCTGCCAGCAGTGCCCCGTCAACCGGAGTCATCCCATCTTTGCCGGTTATGACGGTGACAGTCGCATCATTCGGTGGGTCGGTGGCCCTGCCCTGCTGCCCACGGGCGACGTCTCGGTGCTGGCCTGGTATCCAGATGAAAACATGTCCGGTCCGCACGGCAACGCATCGACGATGCTGCACGCCTGGCGCTACAGTCCCGATCCATGGCAGCCACTTGACTGGTGGGACATGGATGACCGGGTCATTGAGACGCATCTCGCCGGGAAGCCCGCAGCCATTTCCTGCCGTTATGGGGAGGGACGCGTCGTCTTGTTCGGTAATCATCCCGAGCATCCCGTCTGGCGGGGTGGCCGCCTCGTCGAGCGGGACACGGAGCGGAACCGCATGCTGGGTCTGGGGCTGTTCGGCTGGACGGGTCGGGAGGAGCTGCCGGAGGATTACAACTGGTGGATCGTCCGGCGGGGCGTGGCCTGGACGGCTGGCATAGCCGTTGATGATCTTCCGCCAATATCAGGGAGCGGCAAGCTTTATTAAAGCACGAGCGTTGGCTATGAGATGAACGATACTGAGAGTCAGGACGTTGTCTACAAGATTTTTCGGCTGCTGCGCGAAAACGTCATCGTTATCCTGACGGTGCTCCGGGAGCAGGAGGGCCTCCGGTGGAAGGAGCTCCAGGATGAGACGGGCATCGCGACGGCTACGTTCAACCGGGCGCTGTCGGCGCTACAGGAGATGCATTTCATTGAGAAGCCGGGGGGACGCTACCG
The DNA here is from genome assembly GCA_049975285.1 of Thermoplasmatota archaeon. Lineage (GTDB taxonomy): Archaea > Thermoplasmatota > E2 > UBA202 > DSCA01 > CAZESS01. The sequence goes on along the minus strand of JBNGDQ010000001.1, from coordinate 26,633 downwards.
GCTCACGTGGGCCGGGCGCTTGGTCGTGGATGGCTTCTTCCTGTTAGGCTGGCGGATGGCGGATACGCCGGAGAGCATCGAGGATTATATCGCGGAGAAGGTGCTGGCGAAGGATATCGTCATGGTCGTGTTGATGATTGTGCTGGTGAGCCTCCGATTGCGGGGTCGGGTGAACATCGAGGAGCTGGAGGACGAGATTATGCGGGAGACCTCGGTTATCACGCAGATTCTCGATGAATACGAGCAGGAGGGCTTCATCATCCGGGAGGATGGTGTCATCCGGGCGACCGACAAGCTGGATGAGCTAGCGCCGCAGGACCTGTTCTCGCTGGAATAGCCGCAAAGAAAGGCTTAAAACACCGGCCTTCATTCACCCTTGAGGTGTCACTATGAAACTGATAGAGTGTGTCCCAAACTTCAGTGAGGGAAAACGCCAGGAGGTCATCGACGCCATTATCGGCGAGTTGGACGACTATGACGTCAAGATACTCGACCGGTCACCGGATGCAGACCACAACCGTACCGATGTCACTATTATCGGCGCTCCCGGGGAGGTCAAAGACGCGGCGCTGGCCATGGCGAAGAAGGCCGTCGAGCTCATCGATATGACGGAGCACAGCGGTGAACATCCCCGCATGGGTGCCATGGACGTTGTTCCCTTTATTCCCCTTATGGGTGCCACCATGGAGGACTGCATCGAGCTGGCTAATGACTTCGCTAAGACGTTCGCCGGGGACACCGGCGTGCCCTGCTATCTGTATGAGGAGGCGGCCACTCGGCCGGAGCGGAAAAACCTGGCGAAGATACGCAAGGGCGAGTTCGAGGGGCTCCGCGACGCCATCGGCACCGATCCTGAGCGGAAGCCGGACTTCGGGCCGAATAAAATCCATCCCACGGCCGGGGCGACAGCGGTCGGCGCCCGGTTTTTCCTCATCGCGTTCAACGTCAACCTCGGTACGGATGACATCGACGTAGCGAAAAAGATAGCCAAGGCCGTCCGTCATTCATCGGGTGGCTACCGGCACGTCAAGGCCATGGGCTTCGAGATCAAGGAGCGCGGCATCGTCCAGGTCTCAATGAATATGGTCAACTACCGCGGCACGCCGCTCTTCCGGGTCTTCGAGACCATCAAAAACGAGGCGGCCCGGTACGGGGTCACCGTCATCGGCAGCGAGCTCATCGGCCTGCTGCCCATGGAGGCACTGCTGGACGTGGCTGACTACTACCTCCGGCTGGAGGACTTCGACCCGGGACAGGTCCTCGAGCAGCGGATGATGGAGGACCTGGTATGAGCTTCGCTGATGTATCGCTGCAGCAGTTCATCGACGACTTGGCCAGCGGCAGCCCCACGCCGGGTGGCGGCAGCGCCGCCGCGGTCAGCGGGGCCATGGCGGCATCGCTGGCGGAGATGGTCTGCCATCTGACCATCGGCAAGGAACGCTACGCCGACGTCGACGCGGAGATACGAGGAGTACGGGACAGGCTGGCTGACACGCGGGCAGCGCTCCTCGAACTGGCTAATGATGACGCTGCGGCCTTCGACGAGGTCATGGCGGCCTTCAAGATGCCGAAGGGCGACGAGCGCAGCCAGGCCATCCAGGAGGCATCCAAGCATGCCGCAGAGGTGCCCCTGGAGACGGCGGAGCACTGCCTGGATGTGCTGGATCAGGCGGTCATCGTCGCCCGGAAGGGCAACCAGAACTCGATTACCGATGCAGGCACCGCGGCGTTAGTGGCCCATGCAGCGCTCAATGCGGCTCTGTACAATGTCCGCATCAATCTCGGCGGTATCACCGACGAGGCGTTCTGCCGCGAGATGACCACGCGGGTGGAGCAGCTCACCGGGCGGGCGGCGGAGCGGCTGCGGGAGACCCGCGCCGCGGTCGACGAGGCGTTATGAAGTCAGATCTGGAGATTGCTCGGGCCACGGAGCTGGAGCCCGTAGAGGATGTTGCAGCCCGTATCGGCATTCGCAGCGATGAATTGATTCCCTGGGGGCGCCACAAGTCCAAGGTGTCCCCGGCGATATGGGAGCGCGTCCGGGATGAACCGGACGGCAAGCTCATCCTGGTGACCACGATCACGCCGACGCATGAGGGCGAGGGCAAGACTACTGTCACCATTGGCTTGGCGCAGGCGCTCGCGAAGCTGGGCAAGAAGACGGCGCTGGCCATCCGGGAGCCGTCGCTGGGCCCGACGATGGGCGTCAAGGGCGGGGGGACCGGTGGGGGCTACTCGCAGGTGCTGCCCATGGAGGACATCAACCTGCATTTTACGGGTGACCTGAGCGCGATTACGGCGGCGCATAATTTGCTGTCGGCGATGCTGGACAATCATATCTATCATGGGGATGCGTTTCACATTGATCCGCGGTACATCGTCTGGCCGCGCGTTTTGGACATGAACGACCGGAATCTGCGCAACACCGTTGTTGGCCTCGGCCGGCCGGTGGACGGCATCCCGCATCAGGACTCGTTTTCTATTACGGCTGCCTCGGAGGTCATGGCTATCCTCTGCTTGTCGAGGAGCATCGATGAGTTGAAGCAGCGGCTTTCGAAGATTATTGCCGCCTACACCTATGAGGAGGAGCCCGTCACTGCTGCTGATCTCAATGCGGTGGGAGCGATGGCGATGCTGCTCCGGGATGCCCTGCGCCCCAACCTGGTGCAGACGGTGGAGCATGTCCCGGCTTTCGTGCACGGCGGTCCCTTTGCGAACATCGCGCATGGTACCAATAGCCTGATGGCGACGCAGCTGGGGTTGAAGCTGGCTGACTACTTTGTCACCGAGGCGGGCTTCGGCAGCGATTTGGGGGCGGAGAAATTCTTTGACATCGTCTGCCGGCAGGGCTTGTCCCCGAACGCGGCTGTTATGGTGGTCTCCATCCGGGCGCTCAAGGTCCACGGCGGCATGTCCCAGGAGGATGCCCAGGCGGGACAGCCGGATGTCGAGGCGGTCAGGCAGGGCCTGGCGAACCTGGAGAAGCATGTGGATAACGTGGCATTGTTCAACGTCCCGGTCGTGGTGGCGCTCAATCGTTTTTCCGGTGACACTGATGCAGAAATCGATGTTGTGGAGTCCTTCTGCGGGCAGCATAATCTGCCGTTCGCGGTGGCCGACGTCTGGGCGGAGGGCGGCGACGGCGGGATAGAGCTGGCGGGTAAGGTGGTGGATGTTATCCATAATCAGGAGGCGAAGCTCTCGTATCTGTATGCGCCGGAGATGGACGTGAAGGAAAAGATTGAAACGATCGCCCGTCGGATGTACGGGGCGGAGAAAGTCGTGTATACCGTGACGGCGGAGGATGACCTCCGGATCATCAAAAAATTGGGGCTGGAGAATCTGCTCATCTGTATGGCGAAGACCCCGTACTCGTTGTCCGACGATGCGGCATTGAAGGGACGGCCCATGGATTTCAAAATCACTATCAAACAGATTCGCATCTCGGCTGGAGCGGGCTTCCTGGTGCCCATCACGGGAAAGATTACCACGATGCCCGGGCTGCCGGCGTGTCCCGCCGCGGAGCAGATGGACATCGACAGCGATGGTACCATGCACGGATTGTTCTAGCTGCCAGGTGAAAAAGAGAGAGCAGGGCCTGAAAATTTGGAGGCAAATCCGTCTTTTCGGCCCCGCCCTCAGTGGCGTATTCAACTCGGATTTATAGCTGTTTTCCTTTTAACTGAAGATAGAGAAATAGTGGTGCTCATAGAAGCCGATGACGTTCCGCATCTCGTAGTGGTGGCCGTTGACGTATATGTCGGCGTTGAGGGAGCCGACCAGGTAGGGCATCCCGAACCATCCAGTGCCCGCGACGAGGTAATAACGGTGGATCTGCACCGTCGCCTGGACGGACATGGCGCTGCTTTCACCGGTGATACGCAGCATCGTGGGCTTGGATACGCCCGCGACGTCCTCCCATTCAAGGTATTCAATGGTAACGTTCTGGATGGGGATATATCGATCCCGGGTAGTGGTGGCCACGTTGATGCCCCCGTGCTGGTAGGGACCATCCCCGACTTTGGCGGCTCCGTAGATGAAGGTGGCCGGCATCGAGGGGTCGGTGAACTCGCCCCAGTCCCACTGGAGCGGAAGCTTCCGGGCGATGCCCCAGTTATGGTCGTGATAACCAACACCGGTCATGTCGTAGTACTCCATTTTGCCGTTCTCCCGGAACGCCAGGTTGCCGTGCACCTCACCGGCTGGCACGGCTGCATTCCAGGCCATCCACTCTCGGTCGTTCAACTGGCTGTGCCGCCCGACGACGGGTGCCATCAGGCCCATGACATGCAGGTCTAGGTCAACCTGCTGGACATAATTGTGATAGGAGACGTCGTAGCTGCCGTCGTCCCGCTGGACGAATCGGTCTCCCGCTATGGAGACATCGCAGGTCTCATAGCTCAAGGAATACGGAATCCCCGGGTAGCTCTTCAAGCTCTTATAGGTGGAGCCGTCCTCGTGCATGAACAACATGACCACGCCGACTGCCGAGGTGAAGAGATTGTTGAGATCCCCAAAGGTAAAAAACTCGATGAGCAGGCTGTGACCGTTCTCCGTCTTCACGTTCAGATACCACCATTCATACCACCGGGAGATGTCGCTGTCGTTCTGATAGTACTTGAAATGAGCTGCATCATCCACGCCGTCGTCTCCTCCCGCAGCCGTAGTGGGCGCAAGCGATGACGGCTGCCCTGCTCCGCCCGTGGGGTGCTGCATCTCAGTGGTGAGCCCGACGCTGCCCGCCACCATGACGATGGCGACCACGAGAGCCATGAGTGCGCGCATCATTCCATTCAACGGTTCTGGCTATATATGGTTTCCGTCTCGGCGTGTATCAGTGCCCTGTCGTTACGTCACGGGCAGCGCGAGCGCCAGGATGAGGAAGGGGAGCCCGAGCTTGGTGAGCAGGATGCTCTGGTTGCGGACCCGGGGACTCCAGTCGTAGTCGTCCAGCCGGTAGAAGAGCAACCAGCCGTACTGGGAGAAAAACGCGAAGAGGGACAGCATCGCGACCTTCAGCCAAATCATGCCATTGATGTCGGTGAAGGCATCCAGGCCGTGATACCGGCTGCCGACCTGGACGTAGAAGGACCCGATGACCAGGAACATGGCCCCGATGGCCATCTGGACTTCGCTGTGGAACAATCCCTCCGCGTACATGGAAACGAGTGCGCCGATGACGGCGAACACCATCACGGGCCAGCCGGCCTGCAGGGTGAGATAGATGGCGATGCCGAGCAGGACGACGACCGTCACGATGAGCATGATTTTTAAAGTTTGCCGGCTGAACGTGGCCCGCTCCTCTATCTCATAGTGGAACAGGTCATGGATGGTATGCGACAGGAGGTAATGTGCCAGAAAGCCGCCGATGACGGTCAACGCCAGCGCCGGCCAGGCCATGTCCTCCAACGTGGGGATAGCCCCGGTGCTATAGGCAAAAAAAGCACCCAGCAGGGGAAACAATCCCCCCGTGATAATCGAAGTGGCGACGGTAAAGGGAGACGTAATCCCTTTCTGCTCGATGGCCATTTATACCGTGACGCCGATTTTTTCCGTCATTTTGTTGGTGATGTACACCGGTGCCTCGCGCAGCAGCGCCTTGTAGGAACTATCCGGGATAGCCGGAGAGTCAGCGATGTCCTGCGAGCGCTTGACGTAGCGGGTGATGCCCTGCTCGTAGACCTCTTCCAGGCTGGTGCCCTTCTTTTCGAGTTCCTCCTCGATGGACAGCTTGCCTTTCTCCAGCAGCTCGATGGTCCGCTGGTCGACGTCGGTCCCGAAGGCCTTCAGTAGGGGCATGATGATGCCCTCCTCCATCTTGCCCTGGGCGATGTCCACCATGTCGTCCGCTATCTGGTAGGCCAGCCCGACGTTGCGGCCGTATTCGGCCATGGTTGAGCGAACCTCGTCAGAGGCCTGCGCCTCGATGGCCCCGGCGCGGCAGGCAGTCGCGAACAATGACGCGGTCTTCATCTCGATGACCCGGATGTACTCCTGCATCAGCAGCTCAGTAGAGTTTTCCTCCTCGAAGATCTGCTCCAGGTGGGCGTTGAGGTCGATGTCGCGCAGCTGCCCCACCAGGGTGTCATCCCAGGTATCGAGAAAGATACGTGCATTCTGCAGGCCGTGGTCCACGGAGATGCGGAACGCCTGGCTAATCATCCGATGCCCAGTAAGAATAGCATTGCCTACGCCTTTTTTGACGTGCAGGGCTGATTTCCCCCGCCGCACGGCGTCATCATCCATAATGTCGTCATGGAGCAGAGATGCCGAATGCGCCAGTTCGATGCCCACGGCGCTCTCCAGCGCCTTCTGATACAAACGGTCGTGCTGCCCGTTCGAGCATGCCTTGAAGGAAAGAATGAGCATGACGGGGCGGAGGAGTTTGCCGCCCTCGATGGCGTAGCGCATATCCTCATCCGTCACCTCCTGGTCTATCTTGTTGCGGACTTCGTCCTGCATCTGGGCGACGAATTCCTGAAATGTAAGCACGTGACTGAGGGACATTGTTAGGGCTAAACAACATCCTATATATGAACCTAACGCCCGTGGCATTGACGTAATAATTGTTACCCCGCTTCAACGGTTTTATAAACCGAATCCAAACAGTTTAAAGCGTTTTGTCATCCATCCCTGCCTGGCTGCAGGGTGGCTCCATGACCACCCGATGCGGCATTTTCTTCCTGTAGCGGCGCCGTCAAACAAGAAAAATTTAAATAATCTCGTGAGTTGGCACATCCACTATGGGTTCCCTTGAAACAACTGCCCGGGAGGAGGGATACGAGGTGCTGGAGACCACGCGCAGCGTCGACGAGGAGGCAATGGAATCCCGGGGCATACCGGTCACGATTCCCGCCGCCTATGTAGCAAAAGACGGGCAGGTGTACCTGCTCAAGGAGAACGGCACCCGGGAGCGCATCGGCAGCCTGGAGTACTGGCAGAAAGTCAAACAGTATCCACCGCCCGTGGACCGGAAAGCAGACATCCAGACGGAGATCGAGCACACGCAGGACATGATGAACTGCGGGCTCTGTAGCCAGCACAAGAACAGCACGGCATTGTTGAACGTTGCGGTAACAAACAGATGCGACCTTCGCTGCTGGTACTGCTTCTTTTATGAGGAAAAAGCCGGCTTCGTGTATGAGCCATCCATCGATGAGATTCTGGCGGGCATTCAGACTGCGGAGCGCTTCAACGGCTACGTGCCCCCGATACAGATAACCGGTGGGGAGCCCGCCATGCGGGATGACCTGGCGGAGATCATCGCTGGAGCCGTCGAGCTGGGGTCGCCGCATGTCCAGTTGAACTCGAACTCTATCTCGGTGGGCATCGATTATTATGAGGATCCCGAGAGAGCCGTCGAGCGAGTGAAGCGATGGCGGGATGCCGGCTTGAAGACCATCTATACCTCGTTCGACGGGGTCAGCCCGGATTCAGCCAGTGACCCCAAGAATCATTATGAGACGCCGTTCGCGTTGCAGGCCTACATCGACGGAGGTATCAAGAGCACCGTGCTGGTGCCCACGGTCAGCCAGTTGAATCTCAAGGAAACACCGGACATCGTCAGGTTTGCCATGCACAACATGGACAAGGGCGTCAAGGCCGTCAACTTTCAGCCGATATCCATGGTCGGCTTCATCAAAAAAGGTGACCGGGAGAAACTCCGCGTCGTTCAGAGCGACATCGTGGAGCAGCTCAGGCAGCGATTCGGCTTCGGCATGGAGGCCTGGTATCCCGTGTCCACGGTGTCGTCGCTGGCGGACATTATCGGCAAACGCGCCCATTATGACGTCCACTTCTACAACAACGAGAAATGCGGTATCGCCACCTACGTCTACGTCGACCGGGAGGCCATGAAGCTGTATCCGATCACGGATTTCATCGACGTTGACCGCTTCATCCAGGACGTCAATGACATGACGACGAGCCGCTGGAAGAAAGTCGCCACCGGCGTCAGCCTGATCCGCGATGCGGTGCGCTACCGCGGCATCAACAAGGCCCTGGCGAAGAAACTCACCGACTATATCATCCAGGATGAATTGCCGAACGGCGAGCTGCTCTCGGACATGCTGGAGAACATCTTCGGGGAGGGCAGCTACGACAGCCTGCGCACCTTCCATTATAATTTCCTGTTTCTGGGCATGATGCACTTCCAGGACTACTACAACTACGACGTCAACCGCGTCCAGCGCTGCAGCATCCACTACGCCACTGGAGACCGCATCATCCCGTTCTGCACCTACAACGTCTATCCCTCCATCTACCGTGATGCCTACCTGGAAAAGCATAAGGCCACTGGAGACCGCGCCGAACAGCTCATGGAGGACAGCAAGCAGGCCAAGCAGCGCGTCCAACAGTTCCGCGAGCATAAGGATGAGATCGTGAAGCACCCCGTCTACCAGCAGGTATACGACTTCTAGGAGGAAGGAAAGCGGCAGGAAGCAATGATTAAAAGCCATGCTTTGTACCTCAGTCCTATTGAGCAAACGCTGAGGCACGTGTACCGTGGTTTTACTCTGTAACATTTGCTTGGTGTATGGCAAATGCCCTAGTGTGCAACCGCTCAAAAAGCTTATAAAAATAGGGCTAGAAATCGATAGGCACAAAATTTAATACCATTTTTAAATATTACTTTACAAATAACGGTTCTATTTTTGCGCTGTTGCGGGTGAGCGGGCTCGGTGGGATTTGAACCCACGGTCTGCAGCTCCGAAGGCTGCCGCCCAATCCTGGCTAGGCTACGAGCCCATCAGTTGGGAAAAAGAAATGATGCTACTTAAATGTTGCCGGGACTACCAGCAGATGCCCTCATATATGATATCCTGGTGCTGGTCCTCTGGTATGATGCGCCGGCCATCGATGACCACCGGCCGTGCCATGCCGCTGAAGTCCAGGTTCTTGAACACGGGCCAGTCCGTCATGACTAGGCAACCCTCCGCGTTTTCCAGGGCCTCTTCCGGGCTGTTCCTGTACTCGATGTCAGGGTACAGGCGGCGCATGTTCTCTGTCGCCATGGGATCATAGGCAGCCACGGTGGCGCCCTGCTCTATCAATGCTTGGATGACGGGAATCGAGCGGCTCTCGCGTATATCATCCGTGTTGGGTTTGAACGCCAGGCCGAGCACACTGATACGTGCCTCCTCTAGGTTTCCCAGGTGTTTCTTGAGCAGCTCGAGCATGCGATGGGGTTGCTCCTTATTGACCTGCATCACTGAGCGGAGGAGATGCATCTCATGTCCGGCGTCACTGCCTGCTGTGATGAGCGCCCGGACGTCCTTGGGGAAACAGGAGCCCCCGAAGCCTGCGCCAGCCCGCAAAAAATGCGGAGAGATACGGTGATCCAGCCCGACAGCTTCCATCACCTGGTAGACGTCGATGCCGTGCTTTTTACAGAGATTCCCAATCTCGTTTGCATAGGATATCTTGGTGGCCAGCAGGGCATTGCTGGCGTATTTGACCATCTCCGCTGCCGTCGGCGTCGTCGTATAGATGGGGGCATTGTAGGGCTGGTAGAGCTGCCTGAGGAGCTCCTCCGCCTGCTGATTGTGAACGCCGATAACGATGCGGTCCGGCTGCCGGAAATCCTGGATGGCGATGCCCTCTCGCAGAAACTCAGGATTCATGGCTACACTGAAATCCCTGCCGGCGGTTCTCCCGCTTGTCTCCTCCAGCAGCCTCGTGACGATGCCATCAGTGGTTCCCGGTACCACGGTGCTCTTGACGACGATGAGCTGCCAGGCCTGGCCGAGATGTCCGCCGATCTGCCGGGTTGCCTCCTGCACATATGACAGGTCGATGCCGCCGTCCTCCCGGGAGGGTGTCCCCACACAGATGAAGACAGCCTCGGCCTCCTCGACTGCAGCGTAGTCATCCGTGGCCCTGAGCCGCTCCCGGTTGCGCTGGAGTATGTCCTGGAGGCCCTCCTCGTAGATGGGAGCCACGCCGTCGTTGAGCCGGGCTATCTTCTCCTGGTCGATGTCGATGAAGGTCACTTGGTGGCCGTCGTTAGCGAAGCAGACCCCGGTCACGACGCCCACATAGCCAGCGCCGATGACACATAATTTCATAGGCGGGAAACAGGGCTCTATTTAAAAAGTCTCTCCGACGGAAAATATCGACATATTTAAATAACGTGGCAACAATTAGCAGAGTGCCTTAAAAGGCCAAAAATGAGGGGATGAAAATGTGGAAAAAAATAAGTAGCTGGCTATTCCTGATTGGAATAGTAATAGCACTGATAGCTGGACTGATATTTGGAGCCATTGCAGACGGACGGATAGACCCGGTCGACGACGACATACGAGGCGGCGTCGAAGTCATCCTGGGCATCGTCGGTTTCATCGCCGGCATACTGGTACTGATGGGACGTGGAACCATAACTGAAAAAGAGATGCCGATGTTCATGATGTCGACGATCATAATCATAGCGTTGAGTGCCGTGACCTCGCTGGGGAACGTCAAATGGTTCGGTCCCTACCTGGCACAAATCGTCTACACGCTGGGCATATTCATCGCTCCGCTGGCTGGCCTCATCGCCATCAAGGCTATCTGGGACGTCGGCAAAGACTAAACCCTCCCTTTTTCCTCTTTTATTCTTCTCTTTTATACCGACCAGTAAAGTTAACAAGCCATCACTGCATACATGTCCCATGAAGACACTGGTCACTCAGGGATCCCCCAAAGAGCGAGTTACGGCATTCTTCCAGATAACGCCGCCCTTCGCCCAGTACACGATGTCCGAGATAGCCGACGTCATCGATCTCCCCGTCAAAAAAGTAACTGGAGTGGTGACCTCGCTGCTCAAACAGGAATACCTGACAGCAGAGGAACGCGACGGCACCAAATACTTCCGGTGGACGGAACCCCGATAAACCAGCTGTTTTTTCATGGAAATCGTTATAATCGCTGACCCTGTTTCATCTGCATGGTAGCGCAGGACGTAACCGAAACCTGGGAAGACCTGGCCCGACCCGGCGACGACATTCTATACCTCGTCATCGACGGCATCGGCGGCCTGCCCAATGAGCACGGTGAAACGGAGTTGGAGGCGGCGGACACCCCGCATCTCGACGCGCTGGCCGACCAGTCTGTTTGCGGTCTCCTGGAGCCCGTCGGCCCCGGAATCACGCCCGGCAGCGGCCCCGGTCACCTCGCCCTGTTCGGTTACGACCCATTGCGCTACACCGTGGGGCGGGGCATCCTGGCCGCGCTGGGCATCGACTTTGACCTCCAGCCCGGCGACGTGGCCGCTCGCATCAATTTCGCCTCGATGGACGACGGCGTCATCATTGACCGGCGGGCCGGGCGTATATCCACCTCGACGAATGAGCGGCTCTGCGGCCTCCTCCGAGACAGCATCAATCTCGCCTTCGACGGCACGTTTTACATCCAGACGGTCAAGGAACACCGGGCGCTGCTCGTGTTGCGTGGCCCTGGCCTGAACGGCGACATCACGGACACCGATCCACAGGTGACCGGTCAGCCCGCTCGGGCGCCGCAGCCCCGCAGCGACGGTAGCCGTAAAACGGCGGACCTTGTCGCCTCATTCATCGAGCAGGTCAACGATGCATTGACGGGAGAGACAGCCAACACGGTGCTCCTCCGCGGCTTCGATACCTACCAGCAATGGCCCACGCTGGAGGAGCGCTTCGGTCTGCACGGCGTCTGCCTGGCCCAGTATCCCATGTATCGAGGCGTCAGCCGCCTGGTGGGCATGGACGTACACGAGCCAGCCATGACGCTCGACAACTATGCCGTGGTGGCGAGAGGCTACCGGGATACGCATGACTTCTATTTCCTCCACGTGAAGCCTACGGACAGCCGCGGCGAGGACGGCGACTTCGACGCCAAGGTCGAGGCCATCGAGGCAGCCGACGCGCTCATCCCGGCGTTGCTCGAGCTGGAGCCCGAGGTGTTCGTGGTCACCGCGGATCATTCCACCCCGGCAGCCATGGCCACGCACAGCTGGCATCCCGTTCCCGTGCTCCTCAAAGCCCGGCATGCCCGCCGGGACCGGGTGACGACGTTCGACGAGGCAGCCTGCCTGCACGGCGGCCTGGGCATCCGCCCCGGTATACACCTCATGGGACTGGCGCTTGCCCACGCGGGCCGCCTGGAAAAATACGGCGCCTAGCAACGCAGTCCGCCATTAGGTTGATAAAGCCCGCCGTGGTTGAAGCACGTGGACCTATACCAGGACATCATCGAGCTGGCCGACCAGGTTCCCCATGGAGCAGTCACTACTCCTGAAGCGATAGCGGAAGCGCTGGGCGACCACCGGGCAGCTCGGGCGGTGCAACGAGTGCTGACGCACGCCGGCCGGGGAGACTGCATCGTTGCCATGGGCAGCGCCGCCGGGAGGGAGCTATTCACTGATTTTGCCGGCCAGGCGCCCCTCCAGCGATTGCGCGCCGAGCAGCAAAGGCTCCGCGATGCAGTGGTCATCAGCGATGATTTCGATGAGATAGCCACCATTGCAGGCGTCGACGTCGCCTATCAGGGTCAGACAGCCTACGGAGCCTACGTGGAGATGGATATGGACGGCGAGGTCACCGCCATCAAGGCCATCCAGATGGAGACCCGGTTTCCCTATATTTCCACGTATTTATCCTACCGGGAGCTTCCCGTGCTCGAGGTGCTCCTCGACGGGGAGACGCCGTCGCTGGTCATGGTGGACGGCAACGGCATCCTGCATCCATATGGCTTCGGGCTGGCATCGCATGTCGGCGTGCTGCATGACCTGCCCGTCATCGGCGTCGCTAAGTCCCTTCTCTGCGGCGAGATATGCAACCGATATGTATACCTCAACGGGCGGAGGACGGCTGTCTGCTGCGGTACAAACAATCCCGTATATGTCTCACCCGGTCACCGCATCTCGCTGGAGACCGCGGCATCCATCACGGAGCACGGGTGCCGTCATCGCATCCCGGAGCCGATACGACGGGCACATATGCTCGCCGGGCAGACGAAGCGCCGGGCTTTGCCCGAGAATGATGAATAAAAGATGCAGGGTCTCCTAGGGTCTCCTTGAACACTTTTTTGTCCGCAGCAAGTATACTGCCAGGTGGAACCATGCACGGGGCGTTTCTCATCGGCCGTGACTGGAGGCAACGAGCCCTCATGCTGGCCGCTGTGGGCGTCCTGTTCCTGGTGATTGCCAGCCTGATACTCTACGCCTTATTCCTCCGATGAAAGAAAGGCCGAGACAATACATTTATAATGGACAAGCCTCATGTCACGGCACGCCTACACGTCAAGCCGCTCGACGGGAGCGGCACACCAGCAGGAGCGTGATGTCATGGATATAAAACAAGAAGAAATCACGACACTTCATTGCCTGACCCGGGATGAAGCATCGCTGCTGGACAGCGTCCGGGCAGCAGCCGAGGAACGGCCGGTGTCCGTGGTGCTTCCCATGCTCTACCAGGAGCTTCAGAATGACGCGCTGGACACCATCGTCAGCGAGCTCAACGCCTGCGATTTCCTTAAGGAAGTCATCGTGTCCCTGTCCGCCGACAGCGAAGAGCAGTTCGAGGAGGTAAAGCAGTTTTTTTCCCGTCTCGACGTCCCCAGCATGGTCATGTGGTGCAATGGACCAGAGATACAGGAGCTGCTGGAGGAACTGCGGGATGAAGGACTGGACTATGTCACTGCCCCGGGGAAGGGACGCGACGTCTGGCTGGCGTTCGGCATCGCCACGCTTCGCTCCTACGCCATCGTGGTCCACGATGCCGACATCAAGAGCTACACCCGGATGTATCCCGCCAAGCTGGCCTTTCCACTGCTCGACCCGGAGCTCGACTTCAAGTTCAACAAGGGCTACTATGCCCGCATCAGCTTCGAGGAACGACAGCTCTACGGGCGGGTGTTCCGCCTGTTCCTCAACCCGCTCCTGCAGGCATTAACCGAAGAGACCAAGGCTGAATCAGACTTCATCCGCTTCCTTCGCTCATTCCGGTATCCTCTCTCCGGAGAGTTCGCCCTGACCAGCGACATCGCCCTCGACCTTGACATCCCCAGCGACTGGGGGCTGGAAGTCGGCATCCTGGCAGAGGTATACCGCAACATCACTCGGAAACGCATCTGCCAGACCGACCTGGGATTCTATGATCACAAGCACCAGCAGATCGGTGATCCCTCCGAGGGGCTGATAAAGATGTCCCGGGACATATTCAAGACGCTCCTCCGGGCGCTCATCGAAACCGACTACCTCCAGATCTCGGAAACGTTTCTTACCTCTCTCCAGGTCGTCTACCAGCGGCGAGCTCAGGATTGCATCCGGCAGTACAATGCTGATGCGCAGCTCAACGGCCTCCACTTCGACCGTCATATGGAGGAAACCCTGGCGGAGCGCTTCAGTGATAACCTGCTCGATGCCGGTACTGCGTATCTGAAAAAGCCCGTGGGCACGCGGCTGCCTGACTGGCTCCGTGCCATGTCGGCGAAGAAAAAGATACGGAGCCGGCTGCTCGACATCGTCCTCGAACAGAATGACCTGTGATATCATGCATGAAAACGATGTTTCGCTGGATGAAAACGTACGCAGACAGCTAGAGGAGACTGGAGACGTGGATATCCTGGTAGGCGTGCTGTGCAAAAACGTGGAAGCCACCATTCTCCATGTCCTCAACACGGTGAGCGAGGGCCTGCACACGTATTTCCCCGAGTACCGGACGGCTATAGCGGTGACGGACGGCTTCTCCGAGGACCGCACGCTGGACCTAGCGGAGCTGTTCAAGCCCCACAACGGCATCGCCAAGATCATCACCCGGGATATGACCCCTGGCGGCAAAGGAGCCGGGGTCCGAACCATCATGGAGATCGCGCATGAGCTGGACGCCAAATCGCTGGTCATGGTGGACGGCGACCTGCTCAGCATCAAGCCCACCTGGCTGCAGGAGTTCTCCTACCCGGTGCTGTGCGGCCGCGCCGAGCTCATCGTTCCCTACTACATCCGGGATAAGTACGACGGCGTCATCACCAACATCCTGGCGTATCCATTCACCCGGGCGCTCTACGGGCAGGACATCCGGCAGCCGCTGGCCGGCGAGTTCGGCATGTCCCAGGAGCTATACGAGACACTGCGACGGCATCCCCTGTTTCCGTATGACTTCGGCATCGACGTGTTCATCGTGACCACCGCAGCAGCGGAACACATGCGCATACGGGAGGGTATCTATTCCCTCAAGATTCATGAATCGACCACGCGGTACCTGGAGCCGGAGGAGCTGCTGGTCCCCATGTTCCGGCAGGTCACCGGGCAGATGTTCGAGCTGGCTGATTTCTATCGGGATGTCTGGCGTAATCGGTGTAACGACGGCGGTCACTATGGCCACAAGGAATTTTTCACCCAGAACCCGGTGCCGGTCAACCTCGACCTTCAGCGCCTCGCCTGTTCCTTCCGGCAGGAATTCCCCCTGCACCGGAACCGCCTCCGCTCGATGCTGCCATCCCGGCTCGTCGACCGGCTGGACCGCTGCATGGACGATCTGGACCAGTTCGACGCGGAACTGTGGGCGGAAAGCGTGTACAGCCTGGCCATAGCCTACCGGCAGGCGGAGTCCCGCGATGAAAAGACAGCCATCCTAGAGGCCACGAAGGCCCTCTGGTTCGGTCGATTCGTCAGCTACGCGCATGAGACAGCCGACATGGACATGGATGAAGCCGAGGCAGTCATCCAGCACCAGGCTCGGGTGTTCGACGATATCTTCGAGGAATACATGCTGCCTCCGCAGGACACATGAGGCTGTATACCTTTTTCTCTGCACGGAATGACTGCACAACGTTAATATGAACCATATCTGATGATAGTATCGCTATGAAGGTGTTTTTCACCGACCTCGACGGCACCCTGCTCGACGGCGAGACCTACGCATACGACGCGGCACAGGGGGCCCTGGAGGCGCTCATCGAGCGTGGCATCCCTCTGGTCTTCTGCACCAGCAAAACCTACCGTGAGACCATCCACTGGCGACGGCGCCTCGGCAACGATCATCCCTTCATCACGGAAAACGGCGGCGGCATCTTCATCCCCCACGGATACTTCGATATCCCCGTCGAGCACGACCACACGAGAGACAGCTACCACGTCATCGAGCTTGGGGTTCCATATCACGAGTTAACTGCGGCACTGGACGACCTGGCGGAGCGCTTCTCCCTCCGGGGCTTCCATCAGATGACCCCCTGGGAGCTTGCCGGGAGCGCTGGTCTCTCCCTGCCTGCGGCTCGCCGGGCGCTGAACCGCGACTACGACGAGCCATTCCTCCTTGCCGACGAAAGCCGGGAGGAGGAACTACGGCTGGCCGCTGCAGCACACGGGCTGCACATCACCCGAGGTGGCCGGTATTATCATCTTACCGGCGACCATGATAAGGGACGAGCCGCGGCTATCCTGACAGCTATCTACCGGCGGGAACACGGCGACGTGACCACCGTCGGTATCGGAGACTCCGCGAACGACGTCGCTCTGCTCGACGCAGTAGACCGTCCCTACTTGGTCGCCCGTCCCGATGGATCCTACGCCACAGAAACATATACCCCTGCTGGCGGCACCGGGCCGACGGGATGGAGCCGCGTCATTCAGCGGGAAATCACGGCTGAATAACAGAGCAGCCAGCCCGGCATGATTACTCATCTGCCCAGCGAGAGCAGCACTGACCCGGCGAAGAGCACGGCGGCGCTGACCGCCACCAGCGTGATGCCCCGCCGGCTCTGTACCTCTCGAAAGTAGATGATGCCCCAGAGGACGGATATGAACAGCGCCGTCTGGGTGAGCGGCTGCCCCACCGTCAACCCGAGGGTATCGACGGCGATGAGGCTGCCCAGGTTCCCCGCCATCCACATGGCGCCCGAGGCCGTCCCCGCGGGAACGATGCTCCCGTCGAGGTGAGGGCGCGCCAGGGCGAACAACAGCCAGCCGCCCAGCAGGACGCCGACGCCGATCGAGAGAATATAATGCGTGGGAGACAGCCCGGATAGCTTGAAGGGAACCATCATGCTGCCGAAGGTAACGCCGGCCAGGCCTGCATACAGGATACCATGCAGGGTGACCGGGCCGCCCTGCCGCCGCACTAGGGATATGCCTCCGATGCCCGCTATCAGCAACGCGAGCCCCCCGACGGTCATGCCGGGTGAGCTGACTTCCTCGCCGAAGTACAAAATACCCCAGGCGAAGGCGGAGAGCACCACCAGGGACATCCAGATTGGCGATGCGGTGGCCAGGCCTGTCCGCTGGACCGCGATGATGGAGAGCACGTTCCCGGCGGTCCAGAGGAGCCCTGTCGCCACGCCGTAGAGAGAAACGGTCAGCCCGTCCAGTGCTAGGGCAGCGACGAGACTAAAACAGAAGATGGCAGTGCACATCACCCACTGGTACAGGAAGGGCTCGTAACGCTCCAGCTGCCGCATCGGCACGAGGTAGGTACCAAAGGCCAGGACGGCTGCGATGACGCCGGCGTAGCCCAGCAACTCCGACATATACCCGGGAAACAGCCGGGGGCATAAAAACGTTAAATAGCCTCGACAGATACTAGCATGGTGTCCATGGCCTACGTTCGCTGGTTTTCAGACATCACGTCCGACGATGTGGAGGTGGTGGGCGGCAAAAACGCTTCGCTGGGCGAAATGATTCATACCTTCAGCCAGCAGGACATCGACGTGCCTCGGGGCTTCGCGCTCACCGTCGACGCCTACTGGACGTTTCTGGACGACAACGGCCTCGCCGGGCGCATCGAACGAGAGCTCACCCGCCTCGAGCAGGGAGAGCAGTCCCTGGAGCGCACCGGCCAGACCATCCGGGATTTGTTCCGCCGGGCGTCCTTCCCTGATGACATGGCTGAGGAGGTCCGCCAGGCCTACCACGAGCTCTCCCAGTTTTACCAGGTCGACGAGACCGATGTAGCCGTACGGAGCAGCGCCACCGCCGAGGATCTACCGGAGGCCAGCTTTGCGGGGCAGCAGGATACCTACCTCAACGTGCGGGGCAGCGAGGCCGTGCTGGAGGCCTGCCAGAAATGCTTTGCCTCCCTGTTCACCGACCGGGCTATCATCTATCGGGAGGAGCACGGTTTCAGCCATCTCCAGGTGGCATTGTCCATCGGCATCCAGAAGATGGTTCGGTCGGATACCGCGGGAGCCGGCGTCATCTTCACCATTGATACCGAGACGGGCTTTCCTCACGCCGTGGTCATCAATGCCTCCTGGGGTCTGGGCGAAAACGTCGTCCAGGGCAGCGTCACCCCGGATGAATACATAGTATGCAAGCCGCTGCTGGACAGCGACAAACTGCGCCCCATCATCGGCAAGACCTGCGGCCCGAAGACCACCAAGATGGTGTACACCAGCGGCGAAGTCCAGAGCACCAAGACCGTGGGTACCTCCCAGGAGGAGCGAGCCTCCTTCGTTCTCACCGACGACGAGATCCTCCAGCTTGCCCGCTGGGCGAAACGCATCGAGGAACACTACGGCCGACCCATGGACGTCGAATGGGCCAAGGACGGCGAAACCGGAAAGCTCTACATCCTGCAGGCTCGACCGGAGACGGTGCAGTCCCGGCAGACCGGCACCACGCTTCGCACCTACAAACTGACGGAGAAAGGCCGGGAGGTCGTCGCCGGCCTGGCCATCGGGCAGACCGTCACCACTGGCACCGCCCAGGTCATCAAGGGCACCGGGGATATGCATCGCTTCCAGGAGGGATCCATCCTCGTCACGGGCATGACCCATCCCGACTGGGTGCCCATCATGAAAAAAGCCGCCGGTATCATCACCGACCACGGCGGCCGGACCAGCCATGCCGCCATCGTCAGCCGGGAGCTCGGCATTCCCGCCGTCGTCGGCACCGACACCGCCACCGAGGCCATTCAGGACGGCCAGGAGATAACCCTCTGCTGCGCCGAGGGGGAACGCGGCGTCATCTACGACGGCATCCTGGACTTCGAGGTAGAAACCGTAGACATCGGCCAGATACCTGCAACGCACACGAAGGTTATGATGAACGTCGCCACCCCCGGGGCAGCCTTCCGCTGGTGGCGGCTGCCAGCGCAGGGCATCGGTCTCGCCCGGATGGAATTCATCATCAACAACATCATCAAAGTTCATCCTCTGGCGCTCGTCCACTACGACCGCCTCGCCGATACCGAGGCGAAGGAGCAAATCGCCCGGCTGACGCGCAACTACAGCGACAAGACGGAGTACTTCGTCTCCCAGCTGGCCCGGGGCATCGGTCGCATCGCGGCATCGCAGTACCCGCATCCAGTCATCGTCCGGATGAGCGACTTCAAGAGCAACGAGTACGCTAACCTCATCGGCGGCGCCCAATTCGAGCCCACCGAGAGCAATCCCATGCTGGGCTTCCGCGGTGCCAGCCGGTACTACAGCCAGCGGTACCGGGAAGGCTTCGCCCTTGAATGCCGGGCCATCCGGTGCGTCCGGGAGGAGCTGGGTCTGGACAACGTCATCGTCATGATTCCCTTCTGCCGCACCGTCCGGGAGGCAGACCTCGTCCTGGCGGAGCTCGCCGCCAATGGCCTCCGGCGGGGCGACCACGGCCTCCAGGTATACATGATGGCGGAGATACCCTCCAATGTCATCCTGGCAGGCGAGTTTGCCCAGCGATTCGACGGCTTCTCCATCGGTTCAAACGACCTCACGCAGCTCACCCTGGGCGTCGACCGGGACTCCGAGCTGCTCTCCGACCTGTTCGACGAGCGAGACGAGGCCGTCAAGCGCATGGTTACCCTGCTCATCGAGCGGGCGCATCGGCATGACTGCAAGGTGGGCTTCTGCGGGCAGGCTCCCAGTGATCATCCTGGTTTTGCGGCGTTTCTCGCCGGTGCGGGCATCGACTCGGTCTCCGTTAATCCTGACAGCGTTATCACGGTCAAGCAGCAGGTGGCTTCCGCTGAACGAAAGCAGTAGCCCATCTGTGTATCTGTCCGTTATCGGTAGTCGTCGAAATAGGTGAGGTCGAGGTCGCTCCAGTCATCGAAGTCGTTCATCCCGCGGGAGCCATCCGAGTAGTCGACGAAGGTATACGTGTATCCGTAATTCATGCAGCTCCGGTAGGGCCGGTATTTCCAGTATTCAGGCTGCCAAGGATACATCGCATTATGGTTATCCACGCCGGGATTGTAGATGGCGAGGGAGTGCCCCGTCTCATGCATGTAGACGCTGGCGTAGACGATGTCCTCGTCGACGAAGAACAACTGCCGGGTTTTCTCCTCGATATATTTGGCGGATATCTGCCACATGTCCCGCCGTATCGCGTAGCCGTTGAAGCCGGCGTCCCATACCACTACGCCGTAGTGGAAGACACCCTGCCGCCATTCGTTCTCGCCGTCGTGCAAAAAGTAGTCCTGATAGTAATCCTCCCGGAGCTCCCGTCCCCCGGTTTCCAAATCGAAGGGTATCATCTCGCCGCCGCCCATGCAGCCGTCGTCGAGATGGTAGACGATGTTGTGCTTGTCGTACGCGGTCCGCAGCCGTTCCTGTGCCCCCTCCGTGAGGATGCTGGCCTGCTGGCCGTCACTGCCGGCCTTCATCTGGTCGAGCTCGATGAACAGGTCATCCCGGAAGGGATCGGAGCCCCACTGCGAGGTCAGGTATTCCTCGACGTTGGTCAGCCCGTCCTCATCGGGATCCAGTTCAGAGTGATTCTCCGCCACGAAGGGGTCATAGACCCAGACGTGCTCAACTTCGTCGTCCCACCAGTCCCACTCGAAGGTATGACCCCATTTGTGCTCCCATTCGATGGGTACGCCGTCACCGTCGGCATCCTCGCCCGTGTTGTCCACCTCGGGATCTGTGCCGTACACGTTTTGCTCCGTCCAATAGGGGATGCCGTCACCATCCGGGTCGCTCTGGCTGATATCGAACCAGAGCTCACAGTCCCGGTCATGCTGATACTGGCTGTTGTCATCGCAGCCATTCAAACGGCCGTAGCCGCTCTCGTCGGGTCCCTCCCACCATTCCTCTTCGTTGTAGATGTAGTCATCTCCATACCAGTGACCGGTTTTCAGGCTGTAGGTCAGGTTGACGGTATAACTGTAGGGATACATCTCCTCGTTGGTGCTCAGGTCGCACAGCCGGTCCAGGCCGGGATTTTTATCCCAGAGCTGAATCACGATGTCCACGAACTCCTCATCGTCCGGGACGTCCGCCGTGGCCGACCATTCCTCGTAGACATATCGCTGATTCTTCCAGACGGGGCTGACGAACTC
The DNA here is from genome assembly GCA_049975285.1 of Thermoplasmatota archaeon. GTDB lineage: Archaea > Thermoplasmatota > E2 > UBA202 > DSCA01 > CAZESS01. The sequence continues at coordinate 5,415 of JBNGDQ010000001.1, read as the reverse complement.
CTCCCCGTTGATGTACACCTTGACATAAAAGTCAGGGTCGCTCAACCGGTCGATCTTATCAATCGTCACCGGCGCCACGTCATCCGCTACCAGTGACCGTATCTGTTCAATGGTGACGGTCACCTCGATGTCGCTCAATGGGTCAAGGTCGCCATCGTCCGCAGTAGCCGTCGTCGTAGTAAACGCAGCCGTTTCATCCTCATACAGGGAAACGCCTCCCAGCGGCGCCAGTCCGATGACGGCCGCCAGCAGGGCGCATATGAACAGTGTTTTCATGGATGCAATATGACTAATATTCTATAAAACCATTTCCCCGTCTCAGATACACTGGAGAGAAAAAAATCGGGGAAAAGGGAAACGGTTAGAGGTGTTCAGCCGTAAATGAATCGAGCACTTGCCGGAGCTTCTCCGCGCCGGCCTCATCGACGCCATACCGCACCCGGACGATGGGTTTATCCACGTTCACCAGGCGGGTGATGTCAATCGGTGTGGCAGAGACAACCACGTCACAGTCCACCCGGCTGATGGTCTCCTCCAGCTCCGCGACCTGCTCCTCGCCGTAGCCCAGCGCCGGCAGTACGTTCTCCAGATGATTATACTTCTCGAAGGCATCCCGGATGGAGCCCACGGCTGCATCGCGGGGATCAACGGGCGTCGCCCCGGCTTTCCGCACCGCGACGATGCCCGCGCCGAACTGCATCTCTCCATGCGTCAACGTCGGACCGTCCTCGATGACCAGCACCTTTTTCCCGGACAGGTCGCCGTCATCCGCCGTCACCTCGGATGCCATTCGGATGATGCGCGCGTCGGGGTTGACGCTTCGGACGTTTTTCTCCACCTGCTCGACGTTGCCTTCATCCGCGGTATCCACCTTGTTCACGATGACGATATCCGCCATCCTGACGTTGACCTCCCCGGGATAATAGGCCAGCTCATGCCCGGCTCGATGCGGATCCACGATGGTGATATGCAGATCCGGCCGATAGAAGGGAAAATCATTGTTGCCGCCGTCCCAGATGATCACATCCCCGTCTTTTTCCGCCTCCTTCAGGATAGCGCCATAGTCCACGCCGGCGTAGACCACGCCGCCCATGTCAATGTAGGGCTCATATTCCTCCCGCTCCTCAATCGTCGTCTCATGCCGGTCGAGGTCATCGTAGCCCGCGAAGCGCTGCACCGCCTGCTTGGCCAGGTCCCCGTAGGGCATTGGATGCCGGATGGCGGCCACGTCGTACCGCTGGCTTAACAGTTCAAAGAGCTTCCGGGATATCTGTGACTTGCCGCAGCCCGTCCGCGCCGCGCAGACCGCTATCAGGGGCTTCCTCGATTTCAGCATGACATTATTGGGGCCGAGCAGCCGGAAGTCAGCTCCGGCGGCGTTGGCGATAGCCGAGCGGTGCATCAGGTAGTCGTAGGGCACGTCGCTGTACGCGAAGACGACCTCGTCAACGTGATGCTGCCTGATAATCTCAGGCAGGTCGCTCTCCGGCAGGATCGGGATGCCCTCCGGGTATAATCGACCGGCCAGCTCCGGGGGATATTTTCGCCCCGCGATATCCGGTATCTGGGTGGCTGTGAACGCCACGACCTTGTAGTTCTCGTTGTCCCGGTAGTAGGCGTTGAAGTTGTGAAAATCTCGTCCCGCTGCGCCCATGATAACGACTTTTTGCTTTGCCATAATAGCACCTTCGCTGGTAATGCCGCTTCTCTTTTTATGTTTTTTCAATGACCGAGCCCAGCGGCGACGCCATCAAATCGCTCGTAGGGAATCACGGCGAGGATGCGGCTGTACCGGCCGGCGAGCTGCCATAGCCGGTCGGCCATGTGTTTCTCCTGCGCCTGCTTTATCGCCTGGAATGACCGAGTAGCATTGAACCGGCTGTCCCACCGCAGGACGAAATCCTCGGCGCTCGCCGCCTCGAAGCTCTTTTTTTCCGCGCGTCGGTTCTTCCAGCGGTTGAACATGAGCCCGAAGAGTGATATCTCGTCGGTGAACAGCGCCGCGTATTCATCGTCGTCCAGATCGATGGCTTCCAAGGGTATGTCTTCTTCATCGGCCAGCGTCGCCGCGGCGACGAGGTCCGCCGGGGGAACCGTCACGGTGCCATACGTGGCCAGCTGCTCAAAGAATACGTCTCGTTCCGATGTCGTCTCGAAGTCCGGCTGGTCGATGCCGCGGCACTCGCGGAGCGTCTCCACGTCCTCCTTTGGAATGCCGACGGCGCAGCAGTCCGGCTCGAAGGCCAGGAAGGCCTGCTGTACGCGTTTTCCCTCCCGTTCGAGGCCGTGGACGACGCCCAGCAGTCGTATCGTGGCCCCGCGTACATGAATGCTGGTATCTTTTTTCATGACTGTCATCAGAAGAACTCCCGGTAATAGTAGCGGCGCATGGCGAAGTTGATGGACGGGACGACGAGCGAGGTCGGCGCCAGCTTGCTGATTTTCAGGGTGCCCAGGACGCGCTTCAGGCTCTGCAGCCCGTTGTAGTAGCCGTCGATGACTCGTTTGGTGCCCTCCATGAGCTCCTCCGGGGTCATATTTTTGGGCTGGTAGACGACGTTGGACTGCGTGTACTTTGACCAGTCCTTGGTGAAAATGCGGTCTTCACTGTCCAGCCGGTCGAAGAGCGCCGTCCCGGGGTAGGGGGTGAGGATGTTGAATTCGCCGACGTCTATCTCCCATTCCAGCATTTTTTCCAGCGTGGTGTCGAAGATGTCCGGGGTGTCGTGGTCGAACCCGAAGATGATGCCGGCGATGACCGCCATGCCGTGATCCCTGATTGTTTTGATGGCCTGCTTGTACTGGCTGGCCGTGTTCGAGGTCTTATGGGCCTCCTTGAGGCTTTCAGGGGAGATGGATTCGATGCCGACGAACCAGGCGATGCAGCCGGCTTCCTTTGCCAGCTCCAGGAATGCTTCGTCTCGGCTGAGCAGGTTGATGTTGCCGTTGGCGATCCATTTCTTGTTGACGTCCTGCTGGATCATCTCGTTGAACAGCTTGCGGCTGTAGGTGGGCTTGATGGTGAGGGATGCATCCCGGAAGATAATCAGCTTGTTGGGTATCTTTTTCATCTCCTGGATGACGTCGGGTATCGGCCGGCTGCGCACCTGTCGTCCGAGGAAGGCAGAGGTGGAGCAGAACTCGCAGCCGTGGGGGCAGCCCCGCTGGGTCTGGATGCAGCCGGTGAGCGGCTTGTACCGGACGAGGTCCATCCGGGGCTCTGGAATCTGCTCGGCCTGGACGCAGCTCTGCCGGCCGTAGAACTGTTTGAGTTTGCCGTTGTTTTCGAGGTCGTGGAGCAGTTCCGGCCATCCTGCCTCGCCCTCGCCGATGACGATGGCATCCGCGTGCTGGCTGGCTTCCTCCGGGCAGGCGGTCGGATGGTATCCGCCGAGCACTACGGGGATGCCCCGCTGCCGGAATCGGTCCGCCATCTGGTAGGCGTAGGGTGCGGTCATGGTCAGGCAGCTGATGCCGACGAGGTCCCAGTCTCCGTCGTACCGGACGGGCTCAAAGTTTTCATCCAGGATACGGACGTTGTGTTTCTCGGGTGTGACGGCGGCTATCTGGGGCAGCGTCAGGGAGGGATTGCCGAACAGCTTCGAAAACGGGGTGTGGCTGTCCTCCCGGGTGGTCACGCCGTGCTCCAGATGAGGATAAATAAGAAGGATATCCATCGTGTGGGCAAAATCCGGGGGGCTATATAACGCTTTTTGTGTATGGCGGCTCCTGCGCGAGAGCAAATGTTTTAAAAGCACATCTGTTTTACCAATTCACTACGCCCGGTGGAATCATGAGAAAGGAAAGGTTACTTGGCATTACATCCTTCATCATTGTTACCGTCATCGCTGTATCCGTCACCTTCGTATTGGCCGAGGGCCAGGGAGGCCAGCCGCCACTGGTGGATATAACGTCTCCTCTGGAGGGAGCCACGATTAATGGCACCATACTGGTAGAGGGAACCGCCAGCGTGGCAGATGAAAACCAGACCCTCCAGTTGGTGGAGGTGCAGATAGATGATGGATCATGGCAGGCGGCGACCGGGACCACGAGCTGGAACTACAGCTGGGATACCACCCTTGTTCCCGATGGCGAGCACACCATTGCCGCCCGGAGCTACGACGGGGTGAATTATTCCGATGTTGCCCGGCGCACCGTCACAGTGGACAACGTCAACGTCAGCCTGGTTGTTACCCTCGACGGCCCGCTCGGTCAGCAAAACTGGTACACCGGGAATGTATCCGTCACCATAACAGCGGTCGAAAATGCCTCCTATCTTGATTACATCAACTACAGCGTCGACGGTGACCCCTGGTACACCTACGATGGCGTCTTCAACCTGACAGCCGACGGCATACACGTCATCTCCTATTACGCGGTGGATACCAGCGGTGCTCAGGGAGAAACGGACACCCGGCAGGTCAAAATTGATGCCACGCTGCCCACCATTGAATGCCATCTCGATCCAGAGACACCGGGCGGCCGTAACGGCTGGTACGTGGGCCCGGTGGAGATAACCCTTGATGCCGCCGACACGCCATCCGGCGTCAACCAGACCGAGTACTGGGATGTATCCAGTGGCATCTGGACTGATTACACTGGCCTCTTCCAGCTGAGCGACGAGGACAACCATACCTTCATGTTCCGCGTGACCGACGTGGCAGGCCATACCACGACCGGGAGCCGGCAGATAAAGATCGACCATACGGCTCCTGCGGTCCAGGTACTGACGCCCACGGTGGAATACGTGAAGGGCACCGTGATCGTGACCTGGAACGCCACCGACCAGGTCGACGGCAACCTGAGCGGCGCCATCAACATTTCTCTCGTCCAGGATGATACGGTCATCCCCGTGGCATCGAACCTCAGCAACACTGGTACCTATACCTGGAATACGAATCCGTTCACCGGCGGGGTCTACCGGCTCCAGGTCAACGCGACGGATGATGCCGGCAATACTGGCTCCAATATATCTAGTGAATTCACCCTGGACAATACGCCGCCCACCATTGTTTTCGAGCAGCCCAAGGAAGGGCAGATTCTCGGCGGCGAAGGAGAACTGGACGTCGTCTGGAACGCCACGGACAACATCGACGAAAATCTTGATGATACCATCTGGATATTGTACCGGGAGGCCGGCGAGGATACCTGGTCTGTAATCAATGAATCCTGGATAAGCGATGAATTCCCGTTAAACAATGAAGGCAACATATTAATCGATGTCTCCACCTGGGATAACGGCCAGTACCAGCTTCGCATCAACGCGACGGATGATGCGGGCAACACCGGCTGGGCGACCTCCAGCAACTTCACCATCGACACCACGGATCCGGATATCTCCCTGCTGACTCCCAAGCAGGACTATCTCTACCTCAACCTCCTCGGCCGGGAGATCATTCCCCCGATTCCCATCGG